>NZ_JAUBTR010000040.1:0-62681 GCF_036705045.1 Microcoleus sp. BR0-C5 | reverse complement strand
TACCCAGTAATCTCTTCAGGCTTGAATTTTTAAATTTTATAACCATCAATTCTATTTAAAGACCTGCGGAATGTGGGATACAAATCAGCTCTGGGACGGCGATTTTCCCGACACACTAAAACGCTATATTGACTATCAATATTGTTTTCAAGAATTGGCATTTTTTGACCGCGCCGCAATAAATCTATTTCTATTAAATGAGTGCGACTACTTAAAATTTCTTCTCGCTTTTCTTCGTACATTTGCCGCCCTTTACCTGTTCGCTTCTTCGTAGGCGAGAGAATTTCAATTACTGTTATCAATTCTTTTTCCCCCCTTTCTCTAATTTCTAAATAAGCTTCTCGAAGCGTGTAAGGTATGGGAAGAGTTACTGTTAATGGTTGTGTAGGCGGTGCTGCAACTGCTACGTTTGATTCTGTTGTTTCTGTTGCAGTTTGTGGCTGCATTACAGTTACGTCGGGAATGCCAATGACTGATAAATCGTCGTCAGCCGTTTCATAGATTCTCACTTCCAACGAGACTAAATACTTAGGACGCAGTTGGGGAGACAAAAATCTAAAAATTTCACTAATTAACAAGTGGTGTAGGGCAGGCCAGAGTTCGGGATGCTCTAAATACGGGTCCATACCGGGGAAGGGAGATGGCATTGATTTGACTCCTTGACTCAAGTCTATTTATAGTTTAACAATACTTTTCTGACGCGAATGGCTTGCCAACAGGTTTTAGGGCATAGCTTTGCATGTGGCTGATGATGGCTGAAGGCTCGATCGACCTTTTGCAATAATAGGTTCGATCGCACATCTTGCACTTATTGCCCGATTCCGTCGGGCGTTTAAACCGCTGCCGGAATATGGCAACAAATGCAAGATATCAGTTCGATCGCATTAACTTTCGATCGACAATTGCATCGGAATTGGAACGCTGTTTTCATCTAAGACAGACAGCGCATTTACGAAAACAATTGTATGCGGGACTGCAGGCATTAAGCGGCGCAGTGCTTTTAGGTAAGATTCGGCATCGGGGCGGCGGCTGAAACGGGCGACTGTTAAGCGCTGACAGTTGGGGAGGTGGCGAATTATGCACCAAGGTTGAAGTCGATCGCGATATGTCGGTTGTTTTGGTATCATAGGAAAATCCTTCCCACTTTTGTGGGTGGTAAATGAAAGGCGATCGCTCTAGATTTCTCAGGTCAGGGGGCGATCGCTGTTAACTATCTTTATTAAAAGATATGAGCATAGCTGCTGTCAAGCATAAATGGGATTAATTCGGTTGCGGGTTCGAGAACTCGCTGAGGAAAAGGGTTGGACGCTGAAAGAAGTCTCTGACAGAACGGGCATTCCCTACAGCACGGTTAAAAAATACGCCCAAGCCCCCAAAATGGCAACGGTGGACTATACGGCTTTGCAGAAACTTGCTGAAGTCTTCGATGTGATGGTGGAAGACTTGGTTGAGGTTTTGGAACGGTAAACTGATTTTTCAGCGGGAAAATGGGGTTAATTCGGTTGCGAGTTCGAGAACTAGCTGAGGAGAAGGGTTGGACGCTTAAAGAAGTTTCTGAGCGATCGGGCATTCCTTACAGTACGGTTAGAAGCTATGCCCATTCTCCCAAGCTGGCAACGGTAGATTACACAGCTTTAAACAAAATGGCTCGCGTGTTTGATATTGCGATCGAAGATTTAGTTGAGATTTTGGAAGAGTAGGCTGATTTATCGTTGAAAATATGGGACGAATTAAGCTGCGAGTTCGAGAATTTGCTCAAGAGAAGGGTTGGACTCTGAGGGAAGTCTCCAACAGAACAGGTATTCCATACACAACGATCGCCACCTATGCCAATTCTCAAGGTATGGCTACCGTTGACTACACAGCTTTGGACAAGATGGCCCGTGCGTTCGATATTGCGATCGAAGATTTAGTTGAGATTTTGGAACAGTAAACTGATTAGTTCGCGATCGCACGGGTGGTCAGAAACCGGGTTTTTTCGAGAAGAGTTCGTTACAGTCCGCAAATTCGGTAAAAACCCGGTTTCTTTGTCGGAGTGTGTCTAGGACTGACTAATATCATGTCCGGTCAATTACCGCGATCGAGAATGTTTGTATTGAGCACTCTGGAATTATATGATTTGTCGCTCTCGCTCAACAGAAAATTGACGCAAAATCAGGCGTGATCGAACGCAAATTTTACTTGACTTTTGTGCGAACTTGACATATTATTAAATCATGGGAATCTGTGCTGCCATATAAACTAAAAAAAATAAAGCCCTCAGCGCTTGAGCGCAACAACAAACCCGATTAGTAGGGTGCATCGCCGTCTAGAATCTAGAAATAAAAGTAACAATCTCGCTTCGATCGATCTAGCTGTAGCCGTAGGTTGAGTTGAGGAAGGAAACCCAACAGCCAAAAACCTTGTTATTGTTACGCAAGTTCGATGAAAAGCGTGGGCGCTCAGCGAAAGTGCAAACCCCAACAGAGATTGTGTCAAAATAATCTTAATCTGCACCCCCCTACGGACAAGCTATGATTCCCCCTGGTAAAATCCTCCGCAACCGATATCAAATAATCAAAGACTTGGGAGGCGGCGGCTTTGGCGACACCTACCTAGCTAAGGATTTAGACTTACCCGGAAAACCCCACTGTGTCGTCAAACACCTGAAACCGAAAGACAATCGTCCCGATGTTTTGAGGTTAGCCCGACGCTTGTTCGATACTGAAGCAGAAGTTTTACATAAATTAGGCAATCAATCTCCGCAAATTCCGAGTCTGTTTGCTCACTTTGAAGAAAATGGCGAATTTTATCTGGTTCAGGAATTCATAGACGGACACGATTTAAATACGGAGATTTTTCCTGGCAACAAGTTAAGCGAATCCTCCGTTATTACCTTATTAAAAAATATCTTAGAAGTTTTAGCTGTCGCCCACGAACACCAGCCAAATGCTGTGATTCACCGAGATATTAAACCAGCTAACTTAATGCGCCGCCGCCAAGATGGTAAAATAATGTTGATTGACTTTGGGGCAGTGAGGGAAATCAATCAATTAATTGTAAATGTTAATGGAGATATAACTACAACAATTGCGATCGGCACTCCCGGCTATGCGCCCAGCGAACAAGCTAAAGGTAGACCAAAATTGTGCAGCGATGTCTATGCTGTGGGGATGCTGGGAATTCAAGCTTTAACAGGAATTCCGCCGCACCAATTGCAGGAATATCCGAGTACCGGGGAAGTAATTTGGCGGCATTTGGTGCCAAGAATCAATCCGAAATTTGCTGATGTTTTAGAAAAAATGGTGCGCGACCATTTCAGTCAGCGCTATCAGAATGCTGGGGAAGCTTTGCAAGCACTTTTCTCTTTGTCGCTGCCTTCCCCACCGCCACCAAGGCTAATACCACCGCCTCCCCCACCAATCATTTCAACTAATACGACAAGGCGAGGTTTTTTACAATTAGTGGGTTTGGCTGGGGGAGGGTTTGCATTAGCCTTGGTGGGTCAAAATTTGTTGAACAACAAATCTTCTTCATCTTCACGTCCATCGCCACAACCATCGGCAAATTCTTTTTTAAAAACTTTTAATTTTGAAACAGTAACAGTCAACTCAAGGGGGCAAATTGCCAACCGCGGTAAAGGACAAGCACGGGTTTTTATAGAAAATATTGGTAAGGGTATTACTTTAGATATGGTTGCAATTCCTGGAGGCAGTTTCGTGATGGGTTCTCCCGCTACTGAAAAATGGCGAACTAACGATGAAGGGCAGCAGCAAACTGTGAAGATTGCTCCTTTTTTTATGGGTAAATATGAAGTTACTCAAGCACAATACCAAGCGGTGATGGGAAATAACCCTTCTAATTTTAAAGGTGCGAAACGTCCTGTAGAAAATGTTAACTGGAATGAGGCTGTGGAATTTTGCCGGAAACTTTCTGAAAAAACAGGCAAGAGTTATCGCTTACCTTCGGAAGCCGAATGGGAATATGCTTGTCGTGCCGGAACTACAACGCCTTTCTATTTTGGCGACACGATTAGGCCGGATTTAGTTAATTATGATGGCAATAACCCCTACCGTTATGCGCCGAAGGGACTTAACCGCCAACAAACAACGGATGTGGGGAGTTTTCCACCGAATCCGTTTGGTTTATACGATATGCACGGGAATGTTGAAGAATGGTGCAGCGATAAATGGCAATATAGCTATTTCATACGTGGCGGTTCCTGGCGCGACGATGCGGTCGATTGCCGCAGTGCCAATCGTGCCTGGTTTTCGGCGGACTTTCGCCACAGGACCATCGGTTTTCGCGTAGCTCTGGTTTCCGCGTAGTCTCCGGTTTTTGGTTCTGTGCTGTAGTCTCCCGCGAGGACTCTGCTCTTTTGCTCTTTTGCTCTTTTCTCTTTTTCCTCTTTACCCTTTTGCGCGCGTCAGCGTGCTTTAAAATTTTTTTTGGGAAATGGGAGGTAATATTATCTTTGAAAACACCGCGGTTGAAACCGCGTCTACACAAACAAAACCCGACGAAAGCGGGTTAAGATGCAGTCCCAATAACGTCGGAGGTTCAGAAACCGGGTTTTTTCGAGCAGATTCGCCGCAGCGCAAAGACTCCGAAAAAACCCGGTTTCTCTGACGAAGCGCATGAGTTGCGATCGCACTCAATTCGATCGCCCATTCTAAAAATCGCCAAAATCTTCAATTCCGGCACGAATTGCCAAAAGTGCGTGAAGCGTAGCTATCCCGTAGGGAATCGACCCTGCCAGTCTTGATGAAAACCCGCTAGTTGATGCTAAAAATTGGGCGATCGCCCTTATCAGAGCCTCAATTTCTTTTTCTAAGTTTTCCTGCAACTTCTGTTCGACTTCTAATTCAATTTGCGATCGAAGTTTTGCCTCAATTTCTCGTTCTAATTTTTGACGTAAATTCTCCGACTGTGCTTTTTCCCTTTGTTGTTGTTTCTCCTGCTCTCTTTCAACTCTTTTCTTAATTTCTTCCTCAGCGATGCGAATATTTTCGGCAATTGGCAAACCATCTCCAGTCACGAGAGGAGGCATTTCTTGGTATTTCAAACTCGGATGATGAAATAATGCCCGAATAGCTTCCATATCGTCCCGGTGTGTTAGCACATATTTCCTGAGTTCAGGAACGCTCATTTCTTTAAAATTAGGTTTCATCTAAAAAACTCCAGTTGCCTGATGGGAAGACCATGATTTGCAATTCGTCGCTTACAAAAATGTAAACCTCGCGACTTTCTGGGTCAAAGCGGAATAGCTGAATATCCTTATAGTAGTTAGAGAACATCTGGCAAACGCGCAGACAGGCTTGGGCTTGTTCGTCAGTGGGATTAATCGTTCGTTCCTCAATTGTGGCACAAACTTTAGAATATAATGGAATTCTCCCATTTGTACTGCTAATTCCAAGCAACCTATCCTAACCAGCAATATGGAATAGTCGATTACGCAACCTCTTCTAATTCAGGAACATATTTAGCTAAACCTCTGTTTCTTCAGATTGTGTGCTGAATTCTTTAATAATTTGGCGAATCTCCCCTACTTCAATATCTTGCTGGTCAGACTTTGAGTAAATATCTAATAAAACAATCAATTCGGGCGATAAAATCCAGTAAATCAGGCGATAACCGCCACTTTTACCTTTTTGAATATTGCTATTCTTAAGCCGCACTTTCATAACGATAGAGCCAATACCAGGGATTTGATATCCAAGAAATGCTCCTAATTGCAACTGCTCAAGGATAGGATGAAGATCGGCTTGGACTTGGCGATATTTCTTTGCTAGGGTTCTCAGTTTGCGCTGAAACTCAGGGGTTAACCGAATTTCTACCAAAGGCGTGTCAGTCAACGTCGATGCCCTCCCAAAGTTCAGAAAGGGGTAGAGTTTGTCCGGTTACAGCTTGTCGCCAGGAGGTGCGAAAGCTTTCTCCTGAAAAATCTGTGTCTGCTTCGGGCGTGATTTGGTTTTCTAGAGAATGGGTTTGTTGAATGATTGTGGATAGTGTTTTTAGGAGTTCAAGCTGCTCTGTGAATGAAAGTGACCGAGCCAGATTGATAGTTTGTTGAAGTTGCGATGTCATGGTGTATCCTCCATCTTTAATTTTTCATTTTGCATTTTTAAGCGTGAGCAACCATTCCAACATACTGAAAATCTCAGAAGTGACTAAACGTTACTCTAAGTTTATCAAAATTCCGAAAAAAAGGGAGAAATTCTCACTCTCCCCTCCTCCTCTGCGCCTTTACGATTCCTTCTCTACCTCATCTCATATCCAAACAAATTTGGATCGACTTCTCCCAAATTCAAATCGGCCAAACCATACTCAGCCCAACGCCTTTCTACCATCGCCGCCACATCCGGATCGGACTCCAAAACTTCCCCCCATTCGTGATCGGTTTCCGGCGGCATCTTCGTAGTAGCATCAATCCCCATTCTGCCTCCCAAACCAATCTTTTCACTGGCAAAATCTAACGTATCAAAAGGCGTATTTGGCAGAATAAATACATCCCGAACTGGATCGACTTTAGAACTAATTGCCCACACCACTTGACGCGGGTCGCGAATGTTGATACTTTTATCGACAACAATCACAAACTTAGTGTAAGTAAACTGCGGTAATGCACTCCAAAATGCTAAAGCAGCCCTGCGCGCTTGACCGGGATATGCTTTATCAATGGAGATAATTGCGGCTTTATAACTAAGCGCTTCCATCGGTAAGAAGAAATCGACAATTTCCGATACTTGCTGCCGCAAAATAGGGGTATAAATACGGTTAAGCGCGATCGCCATCATTGCTTCTTCTTTCGGCGGCCGCCCGCTAAATGTGGTCAGATAAATCGGGTCTTTGCGGTGCGTCATGCAGTGGAACCGCACCAACGGCGAATCTTCCACGCCGCCGTAATAACCCATGTGATCGCCGAAGGGCCCGTCGGGCAGAACTTCACCGGGGGTAATCGTTCCTTCTAACACAATTTCCGAGTCCGCCGGTACTTCCAAATCTACCGTTTTGCACTTCGCCAATTGCACGCCGGAACCGCCGTAAAGTCCGGCAAATAACCATTCCGATAAATCTACAGGAATTGGGGTTGCTGCGGCGAGAATAATCAGGGGATCGACTCCAAGGGCGATCGCAACTTCCAACTTTTTACCAGCCTGCGCCGCTTTCCGCAAGTGCCGCGCCCCGCCCCGCACCGATAACCAGTGTACAGTCATCGTGTTTTTTGACTGCAGCTGCAACCGATAAACCCCCACATTCGGCGTACCCGTTTCGCAATCTTTGGTAATTACCAAACCCAGGGTGATAATTTTGCCCGCATCTCCCGGATAAGGGCGAATCATCGGGATTTTGTTCAAATCCAGCCCTTCTCCCTCAAGTACCACTTGCTGACAAGCTGGGAAAAAGTCGCGGCCGGGTTTGGCTTTCACTACGTCGAACAGCACTTTGCCGAATTCTATGGCTTGGGAAATCTTTTTCGGCGGTTTTGGCTGTTGCAGCATTCCCAGTTTTTTGCCGAGCTCTTCTAGTTCGATCGGCTTTTCCATGTTCATCGCCCAGCAAACGCGCTCTTCCGTGCCCAATAGGTTGATTGCGACGGGGAATTCGGCCCCTTTGACGTTTTCAAACAGCAGTCCAGGGCCGCCTTTTTGCAGCATTTGGTTGGAAATTTCGGCAATTTCGAGGTCGGAATCGACTAAAGCGCTAATCCGGCGCAGTTGTCCGCGTTCTTCGAGTAGTTTTAGGAATCCCCGCAAGTCTCTAGCCATTTTTTTTAAGAATTGTTAACGTTCTTTTGTTATTATGAGCCGATCGACTGCCACAAGTTACTCCTGAACCGCTTAAAGAATATCTATTTAACGAACCGCGAAGACGCAAAGGGCGCGTTCGGCGAAGCCGTTCCCGTTCCCCGCAGGGGTTCGGTGAAGGGTAGGGTAGGAAGAGGAAGAAGAAGATAGGTAATACCTTGTTGGGTTCGGGAGTAGGCTGCATAATGGGTTAATGAAATGTCCTCGATGCGAATCTGACCAAGTTCGTAAAAACGGCCGTCCCAACGGTCGCCAGCGGTATCTTTGCAAAGCTTGCCGCAAACAATTTTTTGATCCCGCCGGCCCGCAGTCTTTAAGTCGCCAATGCACGGAAACACGGTTAAGCGAAGCTATCCCGCATGAAATCGCCCCTGCAACCACCACAGAGTCAGGCGGGATTGCGATTTTGCTGTTAGATGCCGAAAATCTGAAACTTAAGCTTAATACAGAACAATTTTTAGCGGGTTTGTGCGACTATCCCCTGCAAGTTAAAATTGCTTTTGCTAACTGGAAAAATCCGAGTACGGGGAAGTTGGATGCTGAACTTTACGAGCGCGGTTATGAACTGATTCACGTTCCGGGCGGTGCTAATAGTGCTGATGGTAAAATGATTGCTTTTGGCGCTGCTATTTTATATCGATATCGGGATGTGCGACAAGTTTTTGTCTGTTCTTCGGATGGTCTGTTAAATCATCTTTGCAATCAATTGCAAAATCAGGGATTGACTGTGTTTCGGGTGCGTCGGCAAAATTCGGTTTTGTCTGTTGAAAATCCTCTGACTGGTGATACTCATCACTATTCTTGCGAAAGGGAAGAGGAAATCCCTAGTTTTGAGGAATTGGCTAATCAAGTTGCAGAGTTGTTGAAGGCTGAACACAAATCTATTGAGGAGCGAATCGCTCGTTTTTCTAGTGTTGCTGAGCTTTTTCAAGAGCGCCGGACTGTTGCTTTCAATTCTACAACTTCCCCAGCAGCACTGTCGCAGTCTGCCCAAAACGAAGTTACTCCGGTGTCTGAAGGATCTTTGGCTTCTGTTGCTGTCAATCAAAATTTGCAAGAAATAATTCCAGCTATCAATTCAAATCCTATTGAGTCGCTGGATGTTTTAAAAAATATACTTGTGGAAATAATTGAAACTGCAAAATTTGAGTTAAAAGAGGATTCTATTCCTGTGGCAATAATTAAGAAATATTTTTTTGCAAAATATCAGTTTCATGCTGATTTTATTGTCAAACAATTGTTGGGGAAGAGTTCCAGTCTAATCAAATTATTCCAGTCAGAATCGGCGGATTTTAAAATAAAATTAATCGGTAGCGAACATCAAGTGACAATCATGCCAAAGATTGAAAGTTCAGAAGAATAAGAATTATCAATTGGCGATCGCACAGTCAGCTCCCTGATGTATTTAAGAAATCACGTCTCCGAGTCTTCGGTATGAAAATTTAATCTATTATTAACCAAAATTTAAAACAAGCTTATTCTTTTATTATTTAATCTATTATTAACCAAAATTTAAAACAAGCTTATTCTTTTATATCCCTTTCCTTTGGGATTTCAGTCTATCCTATGGAGGAGATTGGCAAAGTCGGCTATTAAGGGAGAGGAGGAATATGATTTTTTTCACAGCACGTTGGCGACGTGCCTTTATACTTACGTTAGCGGTAGCAGCATTTTCGCTCTCGTTGATTACTTCTGCTGTAGCTGCGGTAACACTAAACGGTACGGGAGCAACTTTCCCTAAACCTCTTTACGATCGCTACTTCTCTCAGATGAGAAGTGCAAATCAAATTACTGTAAACTACCAAGGAACTGGTAGCGGTGCTGGCATCAAAGCATTAATTACAGGGACTGTTGATTTCGCAGGCAGCGACGCGCTGATGACTGCTGCACAAATCGCTGAGGTAAAGCGCGGCGTTATGGCGATTCCGACTGCTGGCGGTGCTGTTGCAGTTGTCTACAACTTGCCCGGAGTGACCAATCTGAGGCTAAATAAGGATGCCATGAACGGCATCTTTGAAGGCAAGATTACTCGCTGGAATGATGCGAAAATAGCCGGAATTTCTGGACAAGCTAAAAACTTGCCAAATACTCCCATTCGAGTAGCTGTACGCGCAGATAGCAGCGGTACAACCTTTATTTTTGCTAACCACTTGCAGGCAACTGGTAGCACCATCAAAGCTGCCGCTCAGCCGAGTTGGCCAGGAAGCCCTGTCAGTGGTCCAGGAAACCCCGGGGTAGCTGCTTTGGTGAAGAATACAGCGGGTGCGATCGGCTACGTTCAAGATACTTATGCTCGGCAAAATAATCTCCAAACAGCGTTTATTCAAAATAAAGCAGGTCGGTTTGTAGATCCTAGTTTGGCTGAAGCAGAGAAAGCTTTAGCAGGGGAAACATTCCCAGCAGACTTCCGCTTAGTAGAAGGCAATCCTAACGACGGTTATCCGATTGTTGGTTTGACTTGGCTGTTAATCTACAAACAGTATCCTGCTGCGAAAGCAGATGCTATTAAAAAGATGGTTAATTGGGTGATGACTACCGGTCAAGGTATCAACAAACAGCTAGAGTTTACTCAAATTCCTTCAGCTACCGCTCAAAAGGTGATTCAAACAGTTAATCAGAGTGTAGTTGCAAAAGGTTAATTGGGGCTTTTCAGAGTTAGGGATTTTGAGTTAAATGTATGGCTCAGAACTCATATTTTGTATAGCAATATTCCTGATGTATGAGTGCCAATAAATCTGCGTTTTTCGCGCAGTCCGGCAGGGATTTAAATCCCTGCCTCATAGCGAAAGTCCTCTGAAGAGGACTAGGAATAATGACTGAGGTAACAAGTTCGGCAGAGATTTAATCTCTACCTTATACCGAAAGTCCTCAAGTCCTCGCGAAGGAGAAGTGGTAATAATAGACTATCCATAAAGTGGGTTTTTACCCAGATTTATTTGGGAATTCCAACAGTCTTCTTGAAAGGACTTTCGCTTTGATGCGGGGGTTTAAACCCCCGCCCGACTAGGGGAATACGAGATGATCCTGCTGCCGGATAGCAGGATAAATGCGTACCCTACAAGCTTGTCTTTCGAGCCAATATTTCACTTTTTACGCAATAACTCGGCTATGACCAATTTTTCCAAAAAACCGAAAAGCTCAACTCGGAAACCGACAGAAATAAACACAGAAGTAGATTTGACAGATACTACTGGTGAAGGTCTATGGATGGAGTCAGGATTTACACTATTTGTATGGGGTTTTGCCCTAGCGACAGCGGGTACGCTGTTTTGGATGAGTGCGGTAATTTTTAAAGATGCTTGGCCAGCTATTAGCCATTTTGGACTCTCCTTCTTGTGGAATCCCAAGTGGGATATCGGCGAGTTGCAGTTTGGGGCTTTGCCATTTATTTACGGTACTGTAATTAGTTCTGCGATCGGCATAATCATCGCACTTCCTTTAGGGCTGTCAGTAGCTATAGTTACCAGCGAGAACTTCTTACCCGTTTGGGTGCGATCGCCCTTGGGATTCATGGTTGAATTAATCTCGGCTATTCCCAGCGTGATAGTTGGCCTGTGGGGAATCTTTGTTTTGATTCCCTTCTTGTTGCCATTACAGCAGTCATTGTTCGATAATTTCAGTTGGTTTCCCCTGTTCAGCAGCGAACCTTTAGGCCCCGGAATGCTGCCGGCCGGAATACTGTTATCAATTATGATTTTGCCCACAGTAGCCGCCATCAGCCGCGATGTCTTGCTGTCGGTTCCAGTAGATTTGCGAAGTGCTTCCATGTCCCTCGGCGCCACCCGCTGGGAAACAATATTTAAGCTGTTATTACCCGCAGCTAGTTCAGGAATTATCGGCGCCACCATATTAGCATTGGGACGCGCATTAGGCGAAACAATGGCCGTCACAATGGTAATTGGCAACTCGATTCAAATTAACCCATCCCTGCTCGCTCCCAGCTACTCAATTCCTGCTGTTTTGGCAAGTCAATTTCGCGAAGCTATCGAACCGCTGCACACCGGCGCTTTGATGTATTTAGCCTTAATTTTATTTGTCATCACTTTGTTGGTAAATGCGATCGCAGTATTGTTAGTTCAGCTAATTGGCGCCAACAAAGCTAAAACTTAACATCATCGAAAGCAATTTGGTCACAAGCCCCGCCGCCGGATTTATATCAAATCCGCCCTTCATCGGAATTATTCATTTCTCTGTTCTCTTCCTCTGCGTTCTCTGCGTACTCTGCGGTTTAATCATTCCAATGCAACCGGAATTAATATTCTCCGTTGGTTCCATCTAAAATTTCAAATCTAAAATCCGATGACTCAAGCCCAAAAATTAGACAGTATTCTGGATGCAGAAATCAACAACCCCCTGTCCCTAAGCCGAACTCTTTTCAGCCGGGGAATGACAGTTATCGCTTTCGCTTTGACAGCTCTGGCCCTGCTCCCTTTGTTTGCTATCTTATACAAAATTTTGGGGGAAGGACTCACACATTTGAGCTGGGAAGTGCTAGTATCTCTACCAGCACCCGTCGGAGTTGAAGACCAGCCCAACGGCTTTGCAAATGCGATTCTCGGCACAGCTTTAATGGTAGGAATTGCTACATTAATCAGCGTACCCATAGGCGTAATGACGGGAATATTTTTGTCTGAGTTTGGTAGAGAAAACAAAGCGATAACCAATAGTATTCGCTTTATTACCGTCATTCTCAGCAGCGTTCCCTCGATCGTAGTTGGCGTCTTTGCCTACGCCCTAATTGTTGTTACAACCAAAGCCTTTTCATCATTAGCAGGCGGTTTTGCCCTCGGCATTATCATGCTTCCAGTTGTTGCTCTGACAACAGAACAAGCATTAAAATTAGTGCCTACTTCTTACCGCCTCGCTTCTGCTGGTTTGGGAGGCGGACGCTTTCAAACGATGTTTCGCATTATCATACCCTCAGCACTGCCAACTATTACCACAGGTATTTTACTCGCTGCTTCCCGGGCCGCCGGCGAAACCGCCCCGTTGATTGTAACGGCTTTGTCGAGTCAATTTTGGCCTCCTTTCGTTGATAAGTTGGGCGAGATAATGCAGTCCCCCATAGGTGCAGAAACTATCTCAAAACTCAAAGAAATTCCCGAAACACTGCTGACTCCGACTCCTTCTATGTCGGTATTAATATATAGCTACGCCAGCTCTCCTTACAAGGAGCAGAACGAATTGGCGTGGACTGCTGCCTCTGTCCTTTTGGGCATGGTTTTGATTGCTAGCGTCGCATCCCGTACCGTAACTCGGAAACGATTACAAAATCGATAAATCAATAACTCAAGTTCATCTCTCAGTCAAATATTAACAATATAACCAGGCAAATAATGAAACCTAAAGCTAACTTGAAAGCCGAAAACTATACAGATGAATTCCTAGACGAGGCTACCCCGGAAATTGACCCCAATGCAATGCCAGCACTGCGGGTTCAGGACTTGAGTTTTTATTACGGAACTCACAAAGTCTTAGAAAATTTATCGATGAATATCCCTCACCCGCAAATTACGGCTATTATTGGCCCTTCAGGTTGTGGCAAATCTACCTTTCTCAAAGCTCTCAACCGGATTGGTGAATTGGAGGGAAAGGTTCAAATTAAAGGAAGAGTAGAGTTTTTTGGACAGGATATTTACAGCCCGAAAGTAAACATTAATAGTTTGCGTAGGCAAATTGGGATGGTGTTTCAAAGACCAAATCCTTTTCCGCTGAGCATTTACGATAATATTGCTTACGGCGTGAGAATTTTTGGTCGCAAAAGCAAAGCAGAATTAGATGAAATTGTGGAATCTGCACTTAAAAGTGCGGCGCTTTGGAATGAAGTCAAAGACGATTTGAAGAAATCGGCTCAGGGGATTTCGGGGGGACAGCAGCAGCGACTTTGTATTGCTCGCGCTTTGGCTGTGAAGCCAAAAATTTTGCTAATGGATGAACCTTGTTCTGCTCTAGATCCGATTTCAACGATGAAGATTGAGGAGTTGTTTCAGACTCTGCGCCAGCAGTTAACTGTTGTGATTGTGACGCACAATATGCAGCAGGCTGCTCGTGTTTCTGATTACACGGCCTTTTTTAATACTGATGAAAGTCGCATCGGCCGCATGGTTGAATTTGGCCCGACAAGTAAGATTTTTACTTCTGCGGGCAATGCGAGTACGAGAGATTACATTCAAGGCCGTTTCGGTTAATACTTACCAAAAAATTGGGTCTAAAGCCCCGTCCTTCTAGGACGACTTTTTATTCTGGGTCGTGATAATATTGTAATGTGTCTAGGGTATTCAACCACATTAAAAACCCAGTCGCCTGAAGGCAACGCACCTTGAAAACTGAAGTTATGGGCTTGGGCGCAGAAAAGCTTGCGCGGGTAAAAACTTCGAGCAACAAGTACCAGAGAAACCAGTATTTTGGGTTTTGAATTGTACCGTGGGGCACACGGGAACCAGACTATGCAATGAGTCGAAAGCTTGAGGACAGAACCATCTCTGGTAAGTACAGGAAGCTGTACTTATTAAGTGGACTGAATGATACAAGAATCTCTGCCCTTCTAGGGCGGAGAGTTGTCAAATCTTGAACCTCTTTCAGAACAGGCAAGATGCCTGTTCCACAACAGACAAATATTTTGTGGAGCAAGCATCTTGGCTGCTATAGTTATGTCTTCAGAACAGGCACGATGCCTGTTCCACAACTGATCAACATTTTTGTGAAGCTGGCATTTTGCCTGCTATATTTATGTCTTCACCACTTCTTAAGCGAGAGTTAGGTGTTTTCGGCGCAACTCTCATGGGCTTGGGCTCAATCCTCGGTACTGGAGTATTTGTGAGTATCGGCATTGCTGCGGAAGTTGCTGGGCCGGGAGTGATTTTGGCTGTCGGTATTGCGGCTTTAGTGGCTGTTTGCAATGGTCTTAACAGCGCTCAATTAGCGGCTAATCATCCTGTTAGCGGCGGTACTTATGAATATGGCTACAAATATCTCAATCCTTGGCTGGGTTTCACTGCCGGCTGGATGTTTCTGTTGGCGAAAACGGCTTCTGCTGCTACTGCTGCTTTAGGTTTTGCGGGGTATTTTTTAAATGCAGTTGGTGTAGCCGATCGCACTTACCTGATCCTAACAGCTTTAGGATCCCTCGCCGCCATCACTTTAATTGTATTGACGGGAATTAGGCGATCGAATATTGCCAATACTGCCATAGTCTCAGTTACACTTTTATCCTTAGCGGTGTTTGTTGCTGTCGGTTTGCCAGAGGTAAGGTGGGAAATTGCCACCGTACAGAATGATAGCTCGATCGGCTCCATCTTCCAGGCCACCGCCCTGATGTTTGTCGCTTATAGCGGTTACGCCCGCATTACCACAATGAGCGAGGAAGTGCGGGAACCGAGGGAAACCATTCCCAAAGCCATAATTTTCACTTTGGTGCTGACAATGCTGCTTTACGTTGGGGTAGCAGTAGTTGTCGCAGGTGCGGGGGGAGCCGATAAATTGTCTTTACAAATAGGCGGTACGGCCGCACCTTTGGAAGTCATCGCCCGCAGTTTCGGAATTCCGGGAGTTTCTCAACTGCTAGCCGTCGGCGCAATTACCGCTATGTTGGGAGTCTTGCTGAACTTAATTTTAGGGCTCTCGCGCATCTGGCTGGCGATGGGGCGGCGCTTGGATATGCCGAGAGTCTTGGCGCGGCTGAATCCTTCGGGGACAACTCCCTACGTTGCTGTGGTGGTTGTCGAAGTTACGATCGCACTTTTAATCCTCGTCGGCGATGTCAAAACCACTTGGTCATTTAGCGCTTTTAGCGTTTTGATCTACTACGCTATCACCAACCTCGCCGCGCTGCAACTTTCCCCCGCCGAAAGGCTTTATCCGCAGTGGTTGGCTTGGGTGGGTTTGGGGAATTGTCTGTTTCTGGCTTTTTGGGTGGAGAGGGAAATTTGGCTGACAGGATTGGCATTAATTGCCGCCGGTTTAATTTGGCGGGCGATCGTCCGACTCCCGGCGAGAAACTAGAAGTGTGATAAATTGAAACAGCATCCCGCATTGTAGAGGGCCATGCCCGATCGAACTCCCGAGCTTGCGACTCAAGAATCTCTCGCATTCAGCGCCATCAGTCGCTATATAGCTCAAACCCTAATTACCATTCAGGAACAGCATCCCGAATGGATAGCTGAAAAATACAGGAAAACCCCCTGGGCCAAACCTGATTTTCAGTCAGTTTTGATTGGAAAATTGACAAAAAGTTTCACAGTAGCCAGCGATACAGATTCCCTGCTGCTGACTGCGAAAAAATACCTACAAATTCTGCTGATTCCAGAATTCGTTAATTCACCTCAATTCAGCAAATTATCTGCCAAAATTCAGCAGCTAGCCCAATCGGAAACAGCACCCGCTAAATCACAAAACTCAGTTTCCTCAAAGCCTCCCACTCCCACCACCAATCAAACAAATTCGCTTCCTATCGGCATTGCTATCTTGCTGCTAGATGTCGAAAACTTGCAACTCACCATCGAAACCGAAAAATTCCTAGAGGGAATTTGCCACTATCCCATCCAAATCAAAGTTGCCTTTGCCAACTGGCGCAGCATGGGCAAGAAAGATGCCGAATTTCACCAGCGCGGCTATCAACTAATTCACGTCCCCCCCGGCAAAGACAGCGCCGACTTAAAAATGGCTACAGTCGGCGCATCGATTTTCGTACATTATCCCACAGCCAAAGAGATTTTTGTCTGTTCGTCCGATCGCGCCCTCACTCACCTCAGCAACACACTGCAAGCCCACGGACTAACCGTATTTCAAGTCCGCAAACAAATAGATAAAATCATAGTTTTAAACAGCAAAACCGGACAAGTGGAAACCCATTCTCTCGTAACTATACCGGAAATTACACCGCTCGAACAATTAGTTATTCAACTAAAAGAATTAATCAAAAAAGAGCAAAAACGCACCTCAACTCAGTGGATAAAACTTTCTACTGTTTCAGCTTTATTTAAGGAAAATTACGGTTTAGTCCTCAATCAAGTTGTTGCCCATCATTTGCTCGGCACTAAAACCAGGGATATCTTTCTCAAATATCCCACCAATTTTGTCCTCCACAAACCCTCAGAAACTTCTCAAACTTATGTCACTCTTTTTGAAGTCAAACTGTCGCCCCCACCCCCAATACTTAACCAAGAAATTCTGAATAACCACCAGCCAGCACCTGCAACTTTGACAGATATTAATTCTCTGGAAGACTTGGAAAGAGCTCTTGTCAAAATTGTTGGCGACTTAACCGACAACTCTCCTGAAAATTCTGTATTTCTCTCCAATGTAGGCAGCGAATTTCACCGACAATACGGCAAACAAATTACCCAAATAATTAAAGATTTTAATCTCGGTAGGAAATTTACTAAATTTTTGCAATCCTGCGCTTCTCTCCAGCTAAAAAAAGCCGAAAAAGGCTGGCAAGTTTCCCTCAATTAATTAAAAATTAAAATATATAGCCTTTCTCAGTAACATGAGGTGTTCTTGGGCATTGACCAAACAGGGCATTGGCCAAACAGGAAGAGTACCTTACTTTCCTGAGAACCCCTATGTAAACGTCCCATTACAACTCACATCTTGCACCATTCTCAGGAACAGGCTGTCCGGCCTGTTCCACAAAGAGTGAATTTTCTTCTGGAACAGGCCGAAAAGCCTGTTCATATCGTTTCCGGTTGCATCGGAATGATTTAACCGCAGAGGGCGCAGAGAACGCAGAGGGAGAGAATACAGAGATGAATAATTCCGATGCTACCGGATTTGATATCATACAAAGCTTATTGAGAATGGTGCAACATCTCTCATTACAAGCAACTTGAGTTATCATACAATCTGGACGTAAAGAAATGTAAAGGGATATGCACGACAAAGTTGTGGTTGTGGTGGGTGCGACTGGCGGCATCGGTTCAGCGGTGGCCCGGAAACTCGCTGATGCGGGTGCGAGGCTAGTGCTCGCTGCCAGAGACAGCAGTAAGTTAGACGCTTTAGCTAGCGAACTTTCAACAACAGAGGTACTGTGCGTGCCCACAGATATCACCGATTTGCCACAAGTCGAGACGCTGATGCAAAAAGCGGCGGGGCATTTCGGACAAATTGATGCCCTCATAAACGCCGCTGGTGCCGGAATTCTCAAGCAGTGGAACAAGTTAGAACCCGCTGATTTAGATGCAATGCTTGACTTGAACTTAAAAGGCAGTTTTTATACGTCTCAAGCAGCCGCGAATGTGATGAAAGAGCGCAAATCCGGCCACATTTGCAATGTCATCGGGATTTTGGGCAAGCATTCGATGGCGATGGGAACGGCTTATTGCGCTTCAAAGTTTGGGGTAGTTGGTTTCAGCAAGTGCATGGCAGATGAGCTGCGACGCTACGGCATTAAGTTTACGCTATTCTATTTTGGCGGGGTGGATTCTCCGTTTTGGGATAATGTGAGTTTGAAGGTAGACAGGTCAAAAATGCTGAGTACCGAAACTGCCGCAAATGCGATTATTTTTGCTCTTTCGGCTGACCCGCAAGCTGTGCCGATGGAGATTAATATTCAGCCGGAAAGTCATTTGTTCTTTTAGCGATTGAGGAGTGATTTGAAGGCATTCGGGATTCGGCAACAGAAGCTAAAAATCCGAAAAATCATGACATTTTTACGTTTGAGAACTTGCGGAGCACCTAATTATGTAAGGTGCGCCCATCAGCAGCTTACTGCTATAATGCGCGCGTCTATCGCAGACACCGAGTTTATTGTAAGTGCCGACGTATTTATGCCTTGAGAGGGAGTTAGGATATTCAATTTTGAGGTTATTATTAAGCCGACGCCTAAAAAAATATGAAAAATATTCTTTCCTTAATCCCACCCTTGCAGTTGTGCACTGATAACAACAGGATTTTCCATTTTTCAGTTTCCATTTTCAATTATTGATTATGGAGTTCGATCGCATTCACTTCTACGTTGAAAATGCTAAAATATCCTGCGACTGGTTTGTCAGCCAGTTAGGCTTTCAATCAATAGCAGGTTATGCCAACAGCCACACTCACACTGAAGTTGTCAGCAGCGGCAATGTATGTTTTGTTTTATCTTCGCCCCTGACACCCGCTAGTCCCGCTGCTAGTTGGTTGAAGTTTCATCCTCCAGGGATTGCCGATGTGGGTTTTAGGGTAAAAAATATCGAATTAGCGGTAGCTAGAGCGGCTGCGGCAGGCGCTAAAATCCTGGAACCGATTCAAGAAGACCTAAACCCAGGAGGGTATTTTAAGCGGGCAAAAATCGCGGGCTGGGGAGATTTAAGCCATACGCTCGTGGAGCGAATTGGCAGCCATTCACTGCTATCGGCTTCGGATAAGCTGCCGTTGTTTACCCGGATTGACCACGTAGTGTTAAATGTTGAATCAGGGGATTTATCAAGTGCTGTTAGTTGGTATCAAAAAATATTAGGTTTTCAACCGCAGCAAAATTTTGACATTCAGACGGAGAAATCGGCTTTGCGGAGCCAAGTTATGGTGCAGGCTGAAGGTGGGGTGCAATTCCCGATTAATGAACCGGCATCAGCTAATTCTCAAATTCAAGAGTTTTTGAGCGCAAATCGGGGGCCGGGAATTCAGCACATGGCTTTGCAAACTAATAATATTGTGGGGGTTGTTGCTGATTTGCGATCGTGCGGTTTGCCTTTTCTGCCGGTTCCTCCAACATACTACTCCGAATTGCAGCAGCGGCAAAACTATTTGCCCGCAGATTGGCAAGCAATTGCAGCTTGTCAAGTTTTGGCAGATTGGCAAGAAGATACTCCCGCAGCGATGCTGCTGCAAATATTTACCCAGCCAATTTTTGCAGAACCGACTTTCTTTTTCGAGATTATTGAGCGCCGAGTTAGTTTAGTTAACGGCAAACAGGTGCAAGCTGGAGGTTTTGGGGCGGGTAATTTTCGAGCTTTGTTTGAGGCCATTGAACGCGAACAAATGAAGAGGGGAAGTTTGATAGATGATTGATAAAGCTTCCACTTTTTTGGTCATATCCGCGTGTTAATCAGCACGGCGATATCTTTCCACCCGTAGGCAATTTCTTTGAGTGCAACTCCTGCTCTACTTGTTTGCTGTTCGTCTACTTTTTCACCTCCTAATAATTCATAAAACCTATAGGCTGAATTGTCTCCTAGTACCCAAACTAGCATCGAGTTCAAACTTAATTCTGCCAATTTTGTGGCAACTGTTCTCACGAGTTGCCGTCCGATTCCTTGACGCTGATATTCATCCAAAATATAGATGGCAAATAATTCTCCTTTATATATATATTTGCCGGTGCGCTCGCAACCACCGGCAGCAAAACCCACAATTTCTCCCAAGTCATTCTCAGCAACGCACACAAAATTTTTACTTTTTTCTGCGTTTACCAGGAGTTCTTGCCAATTTCTTTCTCGCTTTTCATAGGATAACTGTGCGAGGTAATCTGCTGGTACAATTTTTCGGTAAGCTGTCCGCCAAGTATCTAGATTAACTCGTGCGATTGCAGGTGCGTCAGCGATTTTAGCTTCTCTCACAATCATCAGAACATACTCCTTTCGGGCCCTGAAATTCTATTTTCAAGTCGAGGGCAACTATACGATCGCGCCCTTCTAGTTTAGCTCGATACAGGGCTCGATCGGCCTGTCCAATTAACTCCTCGATCGAGAAACCAGCAGCAGGTACAGTAGTAGCGATCCCCATACTGAGAGTTATCAACTCACTTACCTTGGAAGCAGCATGAAAAATTGCCGCAGCTTTCAAATCACTGCGAATTGATTCAGCTACCCGCATTGCTCCTTGCACATCAGTTCGCGACAAAATTACCGCAAATTCTTCGCCGCCGTAGCGGGCAGCTAAATCTCCTGCCCGCTGAGCGTTGCTAGCTAAAATCTCGGCTACTTGTTTTAAACATTCGTCGCCTCCTGGATGCCCGTAATGATCGTTGTAAAGTTTGAAAAAATCGATATCGCACAAAATTAAAGACAGCGACTCTTTTTCTCGCTCCATCAACTGCCATTCTAACTCCAATTTTTTGTCAAAACAGCGACGGTTGGGAATTTGAGTCAATCCATCCACCGAAGCGAGTCGCTGCAATTCCATGTTAGCTGCTTGTAATTCTAATTTGGCTTGTTCTAAAGCTAAATTTTGCCGAGCTAATTCTTCACTTTGCCGTTTTTCTTGTTCGTACAAAAATCGGATTGAAGCTTCAGCTTCGTGCAATTCTTGCTCCGCATATTTGCGCTTGACAAATTCTCCTAATTGAGAACTTACCACAGCTATGATCTGAAGTAAATCTTGATCCGGTGGCAGTTCTTCCCGGCAAAAAAAAGTCATTACTCCTACAACTTGGCTCCTGGCGTGAATGGGGAAACCGAATCCCGATCGCAGTCCCGCTTCCTCTGCCAAGCCCGATCGCACGAAAGTGGGATCGCCCACAAGATCAGTAATCCACTGCGTAGAACCGCTTCTGGAAACTGCTCCGGGCAAACCCTCACCCGCCGCCAAAGTAATCTGCTCGTCGTTTTCGGCAAACTCCCTAACTTCCTCCGCTGCCTGCCAAACTGCCACCCGTCGCAAACCAGCAGTTTCCTCGATCGGACAGCAAAGTGGCAGGCACCAAAGTGACTCTTTTTCAGATTTTATTTCCGCACCCAATCTAGTTTCTTCCTCCGCCTCTGCAGGCGTCCAAAGTTCGCCAAGATCCCACCCAAAACTTTGGCAAATAGCTTGCAAAATTCTCGGAGCTGCGCTATCTAGAGAACTTGATTCTGACAGGATATGAGTAACAGCATACTGTGCTTCTTGACATTTTTTTATGCGCTGTTGCTTGGTAACGTCTTTGCCGATATAAACAAAATCTTGTATAACCTCGCTATCTCCATCCTTGCTTCCTGTGCTTGTCTCAAAATTAGAGCATGAAAACGCAACAATCAGCTTTAAACCTATTTTCGTTTGGCAAGCTACTTTTACTTGAGGCCAATATTGGCTTTTAAGTGCAGGAGGTAGCTGGCTGACTTTGCGTAACAATTCCTCCTTAGCCGTAATCAGGGATATGGATTGGCCGATTAATTCCGATTCGGTATACCCAAATAATTGCTGTGCAGCTTGATTCACTTTTTTGATTTGGCCCGATGTTCCTGTTACGAACAAAACATCCCCTAGGGAATTAATAATTTTGTCAATATAATCGCCAGCCGCAGCTAACTTATCGCCTTTAATACTTGTTTTGTAGGCAGCCTGAACGATGGTTCGCTGAGATCCCATGCTATCTGTCACATCTTCGCATAAAATAATCAATCTGTCAGCATTGGCTTGTCCCTTATAACCAAAAATGTACAAATTTAGATACAAATAAGATCCGTCTTTGAGAACTCGGCTAATAGATTTTAACTGACAATCTTGCTGTCGTTCTTCAATAATATCTTCAAGGAGTCCTTCAATTCCGATCAGTTCGGGAAAACTATCGCGCACGTCTTTTCCTTCGCCTACTTCCTCATGAATGTAGGCAAAATCTTGCACTTTTAAAGATATTTCTTTAATCTTAAGTTCCCGATCGACTGTGAGGTATTCAATCCTGCGTAAGGATAACAGCTTATAAAGAAGAATATTCATACTTCGGGCGCTGCTCTCTACAGTTAATATTGGAAGTATTTCGTTATTGTAGAGCATCACTCTCCAAGGTTAGCAGGTAAAGTTAGTTGTTGTTTGGCTGCTATTTCTCATGGGAATTTTTATACTGGCGGATGTCACCAACTGTTACCGCTGGCTAATTTATGGAAACAGTACACTTGAGATTCTCCAAGCAGTTATTGTTTATTTTAATCAGATGGCAAAATATTAATTTAACCAACTTGTTTTTGAGAAAGCGCAGTCAAAATCAGCTTCGATTGAGGTTGAGATTTATGAACGATACCTAGCGGTTTAGACTATTTGTGCCGTAGATTTTCGTTGTAAATTCCCCATTGTAAATTCCCGATATGGGTTACAACCGCTAAAGTTGAGGATCGGCACAGTTTAATTCAAATGTTTCCTTTAATTAGCACCATTCCTATAGACCTTACCTCCCCTGGGTATTTGTGTCAATTTTTGTAAAGAAAGTGTTACCTTTAAATGATATAGTATCGAAGGATTTGTATAAAAGCTTAAAAATACTCTGCTAAATGCTGAGACTTATTACCGACTTTGACGGCCCGATCATGGACGTGTCTGATCGCTACTACCGAGTTTACCAGCAGTGTCTCGCCGAGACTCAACGTGAGGGGCAACCAGTGCGCGAACTCCCCAAGGCCGAGTTTTGGGATATGAAGCGCGCGCGGGTTCCCGAAACCGAAATCGCCATCCTCTCAGGATTAGACGCTGCCCAAGCCCCCGATTTTGCCCAGAAACGCCGTCAAACCGTCCACACCCTACCCTACATGATTTACGATCGACCAGTTCCCACCGCTGTCGAAACTCTCGAAAAGGTGCAGCGCGCTGGAGTAGACTTAGCCGTGATGACCATGCGCCGCGTTAGGGAACTAGATGAAGCCTTCAACCGCTGCAATTTAGGGCAATTTTTCCCCGAAAACCGCCGCTATTGCCTCCCCAACGATTACGTCAAAACCGGGGATGTCAAAGATAAGCCCCTGTTGATGGCAAAAGCTCTCGCCGAACTGCCGCCTGCTTCAGACATGTGGATGGTTGGGGATACGGAGGCAGATATTATAGCAGCAAAAACACACGGTGTCAAGGTAATTGGTGTTTTGTGCGGAATTCGCGATCGCACCCAACTAGAAATGCACCAACCGGATTTAATTGCTAACAATTTGAGCGAAGCAGTTGAGATTATTTTAGGTCACAAAAATTAGTCATTAGTCATTAGTCATTAGTTATTAATTTTTAGCTGATGTTATTTGTCGGAGGTTTTGATTTCACAGTTATTAGTGGTAGGCTGCTGACTAATAACTGCTGACTAATAACTGCTGACTAATGACTGCTGACTATCGCAGAAAACCGCTGACCAGCCACAGAATTAAAAACGTAAACAAAGCGATAAATTTCTCTGTTGTTATAAATGCCGGACTGACCAAAGAACCCAAAAAGCCTCCTAGCAACAAGCCTATAACCAAGCCAGCCACAGTCAGCAGCACAGCCCGACCAAATTTTTGTTCCTTGCGATTAACAAAATAAAGACAACAGCCGACCCCAAGAGCCAGAGTCAACTGTAGTAAACCATCATTAGCTGCCGGATAAATACTCAGTCCGCCTAAACCCACATACACCCCAGCCGGCCACAAAATGTCCGATCGACTAGGAGTATCGATTAACCGCTGCAACCAAGCTGGGCTGCCACTCGGAGGAGAGGGAGTAAAGCTTGGGGGTGGGGGAGTCAGCCGTTCGGGAAAGCGGATGCGTTCGGGTACTTTAATTTTCCCTTCCTGTCGCTGCCGCAGGCGATCCATGAGGATCGCATCGTAAGCGGCTTCGATCAATTCCAAACGTTTCTTGTCACCGCTGTACTGCTCGCCTAGGCGCGTGCGGGCCTCTTGCACTTCATCAAAGGAAGCATCTTCATCGACTTCAAGAAGTTGATAGGGAGTTGGCTCACTCATTGTAATAACCCGCTGAAGACTCTCGTTATAGAGTAATCTTAACAAGAGAGGAAAGCGGGGCGGGATCTCTGCCGCTTTCCCAAAAGTTTTGCTGCTAGTTTTTAGTGCTTTAAAACAGGAACCAGCAAACCTTACGAAGGTTGAAACTAGAAGGCATTTGGCATTCGTAAATAAAAAATAATGAATCCAAAGATTGTTATTTTTATCTTGGCCGTCTAAAATTTTACCTTCTGCCAAATGCCCTCAGAAGGGACTTGTCCCGCAGGCACTCACAATTCCCGACCACTGGACTTTTTTAAGTCGATCGCGACGGTAGGAAAAAAAGCGATCCGAGTCAGAATAAGTACAGAAAGGAGCGATCGCCACTTGAGAAAGATCGATTCCCAACTGCTGCAATTGCAGAGCATTGCAGAGGCGAACATCCAAGCGTACTTTTCCCGGTTCTGGATCGGCTAAGACAGGCGTTTCCGGCAGTTGATGCAAAAACTCGCAGATGCCGTCTGCTGTCGCACTAACGGCACTCTTAGGAGCAATGGTGGCTCCCAGTTCCGCTGCTACTTCCACAGATACCTGGTAAACCTCTCCAGTGATCGCCGGCCCCATAGCAATCTTCAGATTTTCTAGTTGACTGCCTTGTGCCACAAGTTGAGCGATCGCCTCTGGTAATATCTTAGCAGCAGTCCCGCGCCAACCCGCGTGAACTGCCGCAACGAGTCCCGTGCGATCGTCAGCAATCAGCACAGGCACACAGTCAGCCGAGCAAACCCACAGCGCCTCCAATTCTCGCTCGGCAACCAAGCCATCAGCCTCAGCATAGCTTGGGGCAGCGGTTTCCGGGCCCGCAGCCACAACCGGCGACAACTCACTCGTTTTGAGTACCGCATTGCCGTGTACCTGTTGGAGTCGGTAAACCTTAGCTCCAGGTTCGAGAACTTCCGTCAGATCGATCGGCCCCTGGGGCGAGAAATCGCGAGTAAAAAAGCCGTGAGACCAGCGAGAAAGCAAGCTGCAAGTCAGATACGGCAAGCCTTCAGAACTCTGCCACTCCCAACTGATACCGTCAGGCTGTCCGAAGCACTCAGAGTTTGGAAAATTTGTCAAGCGATCGCCAGCTACAGTCATGAAACCTATCCTTACCCAAGCGCATCATTTAGCTTGTATTCTAAACAATCAAAAATTTTGTCCGCGAAGTTTAAAGGCAGGGCTAGCTTTCAGGAAAAAATCGCCATGAGTCGGCGGTTTTAGGACAACTCACATCTTGCACCATTCTCGCTTAACAGGCTTTTCGGCCTGTTCCACAAAGAGTAGATTTTCTTGGGGGGTGGGCATCCTGCCGGCACTGAAAAGATTATTGAGAATGGTGCAATATCTCAGGACGACCGACTGCGCCGAAATTTTGCATAACCCGATAAATATAGGCAACTAATTAACATATACGAACACCAAAGCGCTATCATCATTGTGGCCGTCACAGACTTCTAGGCAAGTGCCATCGGGAGCAAAAAAACCGGATATCGATCACGAGTGAATGCGTAAGGCATTTGAGCTTGTTCTATGTGCAAAAAAAATTGCCTCAAGCCCGGTAAAATCAGTTAAGCCTGTATATAAAGACAAGGATTGCCATACATTCGATCCTGACTTCGAGATCCTTGTGCCCCCTGTTGAGTTGGGAAAAAAAATCGTGAAACCAGTTCCAGACAAGCAAATAACAGCCCCTTTGAAAACCAAACAGCAAAAAAAGAACCCTACAGGCGCCCGGACTCGATCGCGCCTTTTGTCCGATCGCTCACTGCTGGTGGGACTGGGTTGTCTTGCCAGTCTGGGACTGCTCAGCAAAGGCTTAGTTTGGGCCCAAGCCGAAATTCCGCCAGCAGAACAAGCCGTCCCCGGCGCAGCAGACCTCCAGCCATTATTTGAAGCTCCTCTCCCGCCCCCGGAACCCGAATATAGCCAAGGGTCGCCAGAACCATACCCTGAACCACAGGCAGAAGTTCCACCCTCCGAGCCTTTCGATGCCGCACCGCCGTCAGAGCCTGAGTACGCCAGCGAACCACCTCCCACCGAATATTATCTGCCGGAACCCGCGCTGATTCCCCTGCCAGAAGCGACGGCCCAGGAGCCGCCTTTTGAAGCGCCAGTTAACCCAGCCCACGCTGAAATCGACCAAACAGACTACAGCGTTGGCGCTACCAGCGAGTACGAAGCGCCAACAACCATAGAGTTTGCAGAACGATCAACTGGCTGCGAAGGAGAAGGCGGTTTGTGCGCGCCTCCTGCTGTTTCCGAGCCAGTGACGGCAGATGCCGGAGAACCCAACTACAGAGAGGAACCTCCGATCGCAGACGACGGCTATATTGCAGCCCCTCCTCCTCGAAATCTGCCAGAAAGCCTTCCGGGCGAAGTTCGGGAAACTGTAGCCGGAAATAGTAGCGGAAATCCTGTGAGTAAACTCGGTCAAGCCGTTCAACAAATAGGCAGCCAGGTTTGGGGGAGTTCAAACCCGCCGGAATCTGCTTACGCACCCCCGCGCTACTCGGCTAACGCAGGATACTCCGCAGACGCTGGATACTCGGCAGACACCGGCTACT
Organism: Microcoleus sp. BR0-C5; assembly: GCF_036705045.1. NCBI lineage: Bacteria > Bacillati > Cyanobacteriota > Cyanophyceae > Oscillatoriales > Microcoleaceae > Microcoleus > Microcoleus sp. BR0-C5. The sequence continues at coordinate 35,714 of NZ_JAUBTR010000040.1, read as the reverse complement.
CGGCTAACATCGGCTACTCCGCAGACACTGGATACTCCGCAGACGCTGGATATTATGCCGGATCTGCATCTTACGGCGGCGGCGCTCCAGCGCCCAGCATGGGACTCGGGCCGGTTCAAGTCGGTGCGGTTAGTGTCAGCAGCGGCAGCAATACCGGTTTTGCTTACTACAATCTCACGCCGCGTCCCGCAGGTATGCCCGGAAATGGCAACACCAGCTTGCTGTTTCCGCTATCTATTGCTTCGGCCATTACTTCGCCGTTTGGGTGGCGGACTCATCCGGTTATGGGCTACGGCAGGTTTCACACCGGAACTGACTTGGGGGCCCCGATGGGAACGCCCGTACTGGCGGCCTATGCGGGTCAAGTGGCGATCGCCGATTGGTTGGGTGGCTACGGTTTGACGGTGGTTCTCAACCACAACAAAAATTCTCAGGAAACTCTCTACGCCCACCTTTCGGAACTGTTTGTGAAACCGGGAGAGTGGGTGAAACAGGGAGAGACGATCGGCCGCGTCGGCAGTACAGGAATGTCTACAGGGCCTCACCTCCACTTCGAGGTTCGGCAAATGACTGACCAGGGTTGGGTGGCGATCGACCCAGGTTCTCAGCTAGAATTCGCTCTGGCAAAAATGATCGGCAGTTTGGAAACCGCCAAAGTACCGCAAATGCCGAAAATGGTGGAAATACAAACCGCTAGCGGACTCAAGGATTTGGAAAACGATCTGCCCCAGCTTCCACCTCTGCCGCTGGGAATGGACATCGAAGTTCACAACCTTCAGCCGCCATTCCCGGAACTGTTAAAAGCGGACACTTCTAAGCCCAAAGATCCTGAAGCAGTCAAACCCAAACCTCAGAAGCAAGCTAACAGGTAAAAATTGGGGATTGTCTAGATTAATTTTATTGTGGAACGGTCGAAAAGCCCACCCACAATGAAAATTTATGTTTTGTGCAACGAGCTCGCGTGTTCGTTACTTTTCCTCGTTACCAGGCTGTTTCAGGTAACGAGGAAAAACTGATAAAAAATGGTAACTTGCAGTTTATGCTAATAGCGCAGCATTTGTGGGAATTAATTTTATTTCTGATTATTCTAGTCGGCCCGATTCCCTTAAGCTTGTCTCTTGCCTTTGAGAATCAAAAAGAAAACAATAACTATTCATTTCCCCATTTTCTACTCGTACTCCTGACGGGATGGAGTATTGCACAAGTTTGTATCGGCTTAATTTTAGGAAGTGCGGAGCGACTAAATATTGCTGCGGTGATTATAGCAGAAATTCTGATTTGTGCGATCAGCTTCATCCTGATTTATGCCAAAAACCACAAAACTTTTACCTTTTCGCAGTGGCAGATTCCCCAACTCAAGCAACCTTTAGGCAAATCAGAATCCCTAATTATTGTTGCCACCGCTGTTGCAGGGGTTTTGCTGTTGGACACTCTCGCAAGCAAACCCACAACCAACTATGATTCATTGTGGTTTCACCTGCCTGCGATCGCCCGATGGTATCAAACCCATTCATTTACCTTATTAGATGCCGCCGGAAATTGGATTTTCGATCACGAGCAAGCTAAAGTATATCCCTACAATTGGCACGTTTTGTCTGCTTTGTGTTTGCTGCCCTTCCGAGAAGATTTTCTCACAGCTTTTCCCCTGCTAATTGCGTGGGTACTTGAGGGAATTGCCGTTTATCTGTTGAGCGTAAAATTTGGAGCCACCCGAATTCACGGTATGGCAGCAGCATCTTTAGTCTTGACAGTACCGATGGTGCTCAACCAAGTTAACACCATTCACCCAGACTTACCGCTAGCTGCAATATTTACAGTGGGTTTGTATCTAGGTTTATCCTATCATAGCAGCCGATCGCAATCCGAACTTTCCCTATTTTTGGCAGCCACAGGAATGCTAGCCGGAATAAAAATTACGGGGATAGTCTATGCAGCCTCACTTTTAGGAGGATTAGCAATATTAGAAATTAAAAGATTCGCGGTTAATAAAAATTCCACACCAGATAAATTTAGAATTAGCCACTTTCTCAAACCAGTGTTACTGTGCGGCATAGCTTGTTGCTTGCTTTTAGGATGTTTTTGGTATGCGAGAAACTTGCTGCACATCAATTATCCTGTCGCCGATGCCAGCGATATTAAAGTTCCCTTACAGCCTGTTCCCTTACCGTCTCCAGTACCTGCGCCCACACCTCCCATACAGCAGCCCACACCTATCCTACCTGCGCCGCCCGCTTCGCCGTCTTTCAATGCTTGGCAAAGCACTTTACTAGCTCAATTTAATCCCAGCAATTTTTCCCACTGGCAAACTGTCGGCTTACAAATTATCATTAGGTTGCAACTGCCCTTTCTGGCGATCGCACTTCAGGTATTGGCAGCACCTCTGGCTTTTATCCAGGGTAAAACCAGAATAATTAATCAAAATAATATTATTTTAATTATACTTCTCGCCAGCACAGGAATTCTGTATCTAATTACACCTTACACGTCCGGTACTGCCGGAGAGTCGATCGGTAAACTCAGCCCTATACTCGGTTTTAACCTCAGATACGGATTTCCCTTTTTAAGCGTACTCGCCGTCGCCGCAGCAGCTACAGCCACTCTCTTGAAAACTCCAAATCTAGTTGTTATGACAGTGGTTTTGGTTAGTGGTTTGTTGGGAATTACTAGCAACACAATTTTTGATTATATTAAAAATGCTTCTTTCACCGGAGATAGTATTGTTTGGGGAAGTTTGTTGATTGACAATTTGAAGTCTAACCCAAGACAAGCTATTAATACTATCGGAAAAATATTAGGCCCCAGTTGGCCATATATATTACCATCTCCGATATTTTATCTTGTGTCAGTGACGCTGGCTGCAATATGGTTGAAAATCAATCCGGGCTTTGGATGGCTGAATCATCTATTTCCCACCCGAAAAAAATCGATTTACCTAGTGATAATTGGTGTCTGTATAGGATTGATAGTAATTGGTCATTGGAGGGAAAAGCGAGATTTTGCACGCACCGAACTGTATCGTGGTATTTACGAATATATTGATAAAAATACAGTACCAGATGAAAGAATAGGCTTCTTTTTAAGTTCGCGCAGCTACCTGTTTTACGGGAGAAATTTGGACAGACAAGTTTTATATGTACCATTTAGAGCCGATCGACTTTCGGCATGGATTGACAACCTGCGGCAAAATAAAATTAGGACTGTGGGATTCGGGCCCCTGACTGAGACAGACTCAGCTAGCAGAAAAGCTTTATCTTGGCTGACAAGTGCCCAGGGCCCGCTGCAACCAGTTTTCGGTAAAGATGTTAATACTGAGTCGGTGCTATATCGCTTGAAAAATTAAAAGTTATTAGTTATCATGAACCAAGCTAAAACTCTATTTTCAATTATTGTTCCGACCTACAATCGCCCCGATAAATTAGCGGCCTGTATTCAGTCTTTTGTTGAAATTGAATATCCGCGCGATAAATTTCAAGTTATCGTCGTCAACGATAGCACCGAAATTTCTGTAGAAAATACAATTTCCCCTTTTAAAAATCAGCTAAATATCACACTTCTGACACAACCCAACTCCGGCCCTGCAACGGCGCGAAATACTGGATCTTTTGCCGCAGAAGGCAAATTTTTAGTGTTTACAGACGATGACTGTACTGTGGGAGTAGATTGGCTGCAAAATCTGGAAAAGCGATTTGTCGAAACACCAGATTGCTTAATCGGAGGTCGAACTGTAAACGCACTGCCGGATAACATTTATTCTACTGCCAGCCAGCAACTGATCGATTACCTTTACAGTTACTATAATGCTATTGGCGATCGCGCGCAATTTTTCACTTCTAACAATTTTGCCCTTCCCGCTGAGGCTTTCCAAAAAATCGGCGGCTTTGACACGACTTTTTCTCTAGCGGCTGGAGAAGACCGGGAATTTTGCGATCGGTGGTTGCATTCGGGCCATGCCGCCATTTACGCTCCCGAAGTTATAGTTTATCACTCCCATGCACTAACTCTTCGCAAATTTTGGAAACAGCAATTCAATTATGGTAGAGGTGCTTTTTTGTTTCAGCAAATGATCTCGAAACGCGGGGCTAATGGGAAATTACAACATCCGTCATTTTATTTGAATTTGCTAACTTATCCATTTTTCCACGCACCGGGCTTTCACAAGCTATTAATTGCTGCCTTGTTTTTGGTTTCTCAGGTGGGAATTGCGGCGGGATTGTTTTGGGAGAAAAACAATTTTGTTGAGGAATAGAGTGGGATTATTGAACCGCAGAGAACGCAGAGAACGCAGAGAGAGGAGTAAGAGTTAGTAGGGTGCGTCTGCTTTTAGTCGTCAATTATTGATAAAATAATTCGCGGATTACGCACCCTACAACTACAAGTTTATTCTTTAGTCCTCGGAGGCGGACTTCGTTTGTATAGTAGCGGTTTTAACCGCCGAGTTTGATCTACGATTAAATAAATCCGTGTTCTGCTAAGAATTCTGGTGTAATTGTTCCCAAACTGTTGATTGTGGGGGTTTCTTCCCACGGTTCGGGATGGGATTTTGAGCCGCTGCGGAGAAATTTGGCGACATATTTGCCCAGAATATCTGCTTCTAAGTTTACTAAACTTCCTGGTTGCAAATAGCTGAGGTTTGTCTCACCAAAACTGTGGGGAATGACAGCAACTTCAAACCAATTGCCGTCAGCATCGCAATCTGCCACGGTTAAGCTGATGCCGTTGACGGCGATACTGCCCTTGGAAACGATGTAAGGTGCGATTTGACGTTGCCATCCCGAATTGGCGGCTGGTGGGGCAGTAAACCGCATCTCCCAAGCGTTGGCGGTTTGGGTTGATGTTGCTAAAGTGCCGATCGCATCTACGTGCCCCGTCACAAAATGTCCCCCCAATTTGCTACCGGCGCGCAGGGAGGTTTCTAGGTTCACCAAAGCATCGGGGAATGATCCCAGAGTTGTGCGGCGGAGGGTTTCTGGGGAAGCGACGGCGACAAAACCTTGTGGCAGAACTTCCACTACCGTCAAACAGACTCCATCCACGGCTACGCTGTCCCCAATGGCTAAATCTTGTAAAATCTGATAGGAGTTGCTTGATGTGCAGGAAATTTGGAAGTAATCGTTGCCTAACGACTTCAGCTTTCCGAGAGATTGAATTAGTCCTGTAAACATAAGTATTTTTCCGTAGTCTATCGCTTATTTACATGAAACCATAGAGACAAACCAGAGACAGGAGGTTTTGCCGTCCCCTCTCCCCCCTAGTCAATCTAAAATCTAAAATCTAAAATCTAAAATCGATAGTCCCAGATCAGTTGCAGATTCAGGCGAAGATCAAGTCATACTGGATTTAGGTGATCTTTATGTCCAAGTTCTCTACTGCCTTACAGTTTCTTAATTCTATGAGGCCGATCGAATGATTGAAATGAAAGTCGCTGGAATTGCCTTAGATGCAGCCACGCGCAGTCCTATTGTCCTATTGAGAGACTCTACTGAGCGACGGGCTTTGCCTATTTATATCGGTCAGGAGCAAGCAAAGGCTATTATTAGCGCGATCGAAGGCCACAAGCCTCCTCGGCCCTTAACTCACGATCTGATGGTCAATTTTTTAGAGGCATGGAGTCTTACCTTGGAGCGCATAGTTATTCACTCGCTGCAAGATAACACATTCTATGCCGTCCTGATCGTCCGTCAGGGAGAAGTTAAAAAAGAGATCGATGCCCGACCTAGCGACGCGATCGCCCTAGCCCTGCGAACGAATAGCCCCATCTGGGTGATGGAAGAAGTCGTCGCCGATGCTTCGATACCGGTCGATCGAGATGCTGATGAGGCCGAACGCCGGGCCTTCCGGGAATTTATCTCAAACCTCCGTCCAGAGGATTTGATTAAGAGAAGCGGCTTGGGCCCCGGCGAAACTTCCTAACATTTATGCGCTATCGACGGTTTGGCAAAACGGAGTTGCACCTGTCGGTATTTTCCTTGGGAACCATGCGCTATTTGGCTTCTGAGGAAACTGCCTGTCAGACTGTACAACAGGCGGTGTCTCAGGGAATCAATCACCTGGAAACGGCTGCGGGTTACGGTTGCAGCGAGGAATATCTGGGCGCGGCCCTTTCGGCTGGTTTGTCTGTCGATCAATCGCGCCTCCACGTCACTACAAAAATTTCCCCAACCGAGGATGCAGCAGCAATGGAACGCTGCATCGACGCATCCCTCAAACGCCTGAATTTAGACTATATCGATTGTCTGGCAATTCACGGTTTGAATACTTGGGAACATTTGGCGATTGTGCGATCGCCCACAGGCTGCATGGAATCTGTACGCAAAGCCCTGGCTGATGGTCGCATTCGGCACGTCGGCTTTTCGACTCACGGGCCTCTGGATCTGATTTTGGCTGCAATCAACACAGATTTGTTTGAATTTGTCAATCTGCATTATTACTATTTTTTTCAGCGCAACGCCCCGGCAATTGAACTCGCCAAGCACAAAGATATGGGCGTTTTCATCATTTCCCCCGCAGACAAAGGAGGGCAACTCTACACGCCCCCGGAAACTCTGGCACAATTGTGCTCGCCTTTCTCGCCTTTGGAGTTGAACTATCGGTTTTTACTTAGCGATACTAGGATTGGCACTTTGAGTGTGGGGGCTGCAAATGCGACAGAATTAGAGCAACCCCTGCAATATTGCGATCGCGACTTTCCCCTCACCCAGGCCGAAATCGCTGCGTTCGATCGGCTAGAATCTGTTATTGCAGCCACTTTGAAAACCGACAAATGTAGCCAGTGCTATGCCTGTTTGCCTTGCCCGGAAAACATCAACATTCCCGAAGTATTGCGACTCCGCAATCTCGCCGTCGGGTGCGACATGACTGACTTTGGCAAATACCGCTACGCCATGTTTGAAAATGCCGGACACTGGTTTCCTGGCAGCAAAGGCAACCGCTGCACCGATTGCGGCGAATGTTTGCCCCGGTGTCCCGAAGAGTTAGACATCCCAACTTTGCTCAAAGATACTCACCAGCGACTCGGCGGCAAAGCAGGGAGGCGGTTGTGGGATTGAAAAAAAGGTGAAGCAGGGAAAAGGCGATCGCACCGGCCACCAAATACCGCACAGAAACTTGGTTTTTGGCTTCCCCTGCCTAAGTTTTTTCTTTAACTCCTGCAACAATTAGGTTAAACTCGTTTTTAAGTGAATTTACATACTGCAAGCAAAAATCCGGGTTTTTGAGCCAGGGTGAAAACCTAAAATTGAGCGAAAAAGTACCTCTGTTTTTGGGGATCAATACTGCCAACAGGCTTTCAAGAACATCCGACAGCATACTAATAACTAAATAACAAAATCTGACTCAGCAGAATTCAAACAGTAAAATTCTGATCGTTTATATGAATGGGCAGCCCGCATCTACTACCGATTTAGCATCTACTCCTATGGCTCAGACTCACTTAAACAACCTCCAGTCAGATTGTCCGCAGCCAACTACAGCAGTAAGTTCCGACAGATTTGCAGCAGTTGTCATGCCTTGCACTTACAATTTGTCTCTCACCCGCCAACAACTAATTGGACTCCTAGTTGTACCAATAATCTTGCCACTGGGACTTGCAGGAGCGGCGCTTTGGATGATATTGACAGCGGGACTGATCCAAGGGCAAAATCAAGCTAAATCAGAATTAGTTGTTAGTGAAATTAACTATAATCTCAAACTCGATCGCGCCGCCGACCGTTTGCAAAACTCCTCGGACAGCAAAACGATCGCCCAAACAGCCTTAGCTTACAACAGCGGCAAAAATATATCATATTTGCAAAAATCTGTCAATCAAATTCTCGAAAATCAAGTCAAAACAGGGGAAATAGACAGTGCGGCTTTAGTTGGAAAAAACAGGCAGATTGTGGTTAGCGTCAACTCTAACCAGAAGGGAAAAAGTTTTAACCTGCAACAAATAGTCGATCGAGTATTCGCTACAAAAGAGCCAATTACCGCCACCGAAATTATTCCTCAATCGGAATTTCAGGAACAATTGGGATCTTTGTCGGCCGGAAAGGGCGATCGACCTGTTCTCCTACACTACGCAGCAATTCCCATAAAATATCCCAAAAATCAGACAGTGATTGCTGCCTTAGTGTTAGGAAAAATTATCAGCAAAACTTCGGCAGTTGCTAGCACCAAAACCCTCAATTTACAGGGCGGCGGATATCAGGCTATCTACGCACCCCTGGCTGACGGCAAATTTGTCTTGGCAAGTTCGCCAGCAGTTACAAAAAACCAACAGTTACCAGACTTGCTGGCAGAGAAATCGCTGCTGACATCTGCACTCGCCGCTGCAGGCAAACCAGTCGCCGGAAACGTACAAACAAGCAGTCAAACTTATGCAGTAGCTGCCAAATCCCTTGGCAATTTAGGGGGAAAACCCGCAGCAATTTTAGTGCGATTTATCCCCAAAACCTCGATCGAAACTTGGTGGGCAAACAACTGGCTGCTGGCCATGTCTGCGACTGCCCTTGTCCCCTTCGCCTTGGGAGTTGCCGTCACTCGCCGGATTGCCAAACCCGCTAACTCAGATTTATCAACAGCAGAGGGGAATTGGGCATTTAACTCCAGCGCCGAACCGCCGCAGAGATCGCGGACATTTGATATAATTTATGACAATTTAAATTTCGGCGAATTCCCCGATTTATTCCCTAAAAAATCTAGTTTAGATGGTCAATTAGCAGTCGATTTTCGATATAAAAAAATTGCGGGCGCTCGGCCGATCGCAAATCCCCACATCCCGCTTGCTTTTCAACCCCTAGAATTGCCCGCCAACTCCGTCTCAAACGAGTCGCGGCAGGTAAATACAGAACTAGAAAAAAGCGCGATCGCCTTAAATCTAGTCCAGGAAGCTTGGCAAGACTTAAATCGCCTCAACTGGGAATTGCAGCCAGAAATAGTCGATCGCCAAAACACTCAAAAAGCCCTGCGAAAGAGTGAAGCACTGCTGCAAGCGATTTTAGACAACTCAACAGCAGTAATTTACATCAAAGATGTTGACGGAAAATACCTGCTCACCAACCGCCATTTTGACAATTTGTTCCAGATAGCAAAAGAGCAAATAACAGGCAAAACTGACTGGGATATTTTTCCCGAAGACAAAGCAGCAGCCTTGCGAGAAAACGACCTGAAAGTTCTCGAATCCTCCTCCCCCCTAACCATCGAAGAAATCATCCCTCAAGACGACGGCCCGCACACTTATATTTCTCTGAAATTTCCCCTCTGCAACTCCGAAGGTAAAGCTTATGCAGTCGGTACAATTTCTACAGATGTGAGCGATCGCAAACTTGCCGAACTCACCTTAGAAAAAGCCAAAGCAGAACTAGAAATAGAAGTCGAACAGCGCACCCTATTCCTCAAACAAGCCAACGAACTCTTGCAGTTTGAACTCGCCGCCAGAGTCCGCGGCGCCATTACAGTCAGACAAATGACCGCCCAGGTAGCCCGACACGCCAGAACAGTTGACGGCATTCTCGGCGCTTCCCTTGACCTAATTTTTCTAGTAGATCGATCGGGAAAATACACCTATGTCAGCCGCACCGCCGCTCAAGCTGCCGGCATGAACCCCAGAGAAATGATTGGCAAAACCTGGCAGGAATTAGGCTGGTCGCCAACAATTATGCAGCGGGTTCACCAAGAATGCCACGGCATATTTGCCACAGCCGAACCAGTGAAAGGCGAAGTAATTGTCCCCACCGCAAGCTGGGGAACCCGCGACTACGAGTACATTCTCAGCCCGCTTTGTGCCACAGACGGCAGCGTCGAAGCGGTGGTGGCGACACTGCGGGATATCACCGAACGCAAAGACGCTGAGGAAGCGTGGCAGTTGGCTAAAGAAGCCGCAGAACTCGCCAACCGCGCCAAGAGTGCTTTTCTGGCAAACATGAGCCACGAGTTACGCACTCCCCTGAACGCGATTATCGGCTACAGCGATATGCTAGCGGAAGATGCCGAAGAGTTAGGCAACTTACAGGTAGTCTCGGATTTAGACAAAATTCGCACTGCTGGTAAACACTTGCTGCACCTAATTGACGACATTCTCGACATTTCCAAAATTGAAGCTGACAAGATGGAGATTTACCTCGAAAGCTTCGATGTTGGAGGCTTAATCGAGGAGGTGGTAACAACTATCAAACCGCTAATGGATAAAAACGGGAATACTTTGCAAGTATTGAGTTCTGACAATATCGGCGCGATGCACGGCGATTTGATGAAAGTGCGGCAGGTAATGCTGAATTTGCTCAGCAATGCTGCTAAATTTTCTGCTAATGGGGCGATCGTGCTTACTGTCGAAAGAATTACCAGTGAAGAATTAAAAAATAAATATCAACCGAGAGTTGCTCAAATGTTAATTTTGGATGCAGATTTTTTAATTTTCCGAGTGACGGACACGGGTATCGGCATGACACAAGAACAACAAGAGCGACTGTTCCAGCCTTTTACTCAAGCCGACAATTCAACTACTCGCAAGTACGGCGGTACGGGTTTGGGACTGACTATCAGCCAGCGTTTTTGTCAGATGATGGGCGGCGATATTGAAGTTTCTAGCGAGTTAAATTGCGGTTCTACTTTTACTGCTTGTCTGCCTGCTTCATTGTTTAGGCGATCGGAATTTTAACATGACTCTAGGGGCGAGTTTTACCAACCTACGGGAAACATATAAGAAAGAACACAATAATGATGAAATACGATGTTGATACCCGCAGGCATGGCATTTTGACAAAAAGTTTATTTTTGTTCCCGATCGCCTGTTATGCGTGCCTCGGAGCCTTGCTGTGGGGACAATCTGCGGCCTTTTCCCAGCAGCCGGTCTGCCCGACTGGCAGCGCTGCTAATTTCCCGCCGCCCCCGCTTTCGCAAACCGAAAAAAGCGTGCCGAGTCTGTGGTTAGCTCAAAAACTCTTTGGCGGAAAATTGCTCGATCGCTGGTTTGTCGATCCCGGCAATACTTGGGTAATTATCATAGTCAATCGCCAACTTTGGAGTTTGCTCGATTATATGGAACGCTATCAGTTTGTTAACCGCTTTGGCACTGTCGCCAACGATTATGGTTACAATGTGCGATTTTGCAACCGTCAAGGCACTGCTTTGGCAGTTTATTCGTGCAAGGGCGATCGATCGAGCTGCAAAATCGATTTAGAATCTCTCTCAAATCCCGGTATCCGAGGCAAACTCAAAGGCTTTTAGTAGAATGCGTCAGCTAGAGAGATTTTTGGGATAATCGATAAATCAAAAGCTGACGCACCCACATTTTAGCGGATAAATGCCGTTTATAATTCGTATAAAAAAATGAAAACAAACCTTGAGCTTCCTGCTGAATTAGAACCTTTTCGCCAAGAAATTGAAAGTTCAGAAAAGCCTGTTATCAAAATCACTTACGAACGCAAGGCTACAGATTTGTGGTCAAGCAAATTTGGCGGAGTGCCTTACTTGCCGAAAGGTTACGATTTTCCCAAAGATAGTGATGGAAAATATATGCACCTTTTGGCACAACTCAATTTTGAGGAAATCTTTGCCCAAGTGCCATATTTAGCCCCTTTTCCCAAACAAGGAATTTTGCAATTTTATATTAGTAACAATCTAGGTTGGTATGGAATGTATCCAGAGAACTTGGACAATCAAAAAGATTTCAAAGTATTGTATTTTTTAGAAGTTGACAGAAATAATTGTCAAACAGATTTTGCTTTTTTGTTGGATATAAATGAGACATATTCAACTTTAAATAATCAAAAATTTAGTGGGTGGCAAGCTTTTGACGAAAATAATTGTCCGATTGATTATCCTCCTTCCGATTGTATTTATGAACATTATTATTCACCTTTACAGCACCAAGATGTGAATAATTCTCAAGAATGTTTGGCTTTACAGTTTAGTTTTGACAAGTCGTGGGTGAATCCAGCGGACTATCAATTTGATACTTTTTTGGGAGAACAAAAGCTTCAAAATTATTTGGATATAATTTGGGAAGATGATAACAGATTATTTGAGTGGTATTCTGGTAATATATACGAGAATCACCATAAAATAGGGGGATACGGCTACTTTACGCAAACTGATCCTCGTGAGGATAGTCCGCAATACAAAGACCATAAAGTTGTACTCTTACACATGATTAGTGATGATGAGATTCGTTGGGGTGATTGTGGAGTAGGTAACTTTTTGATTCGTGCTGAGGACTTAGAAAATTTAGATTTTTCTCAGGTGATTTATAATTACGATTGTTCTTAAAATTAAAATACTAACACTTTCCGCCCCTGCTGTTTTGTTTGTTATTTCACTGCCGTTTGTTGCTTTGCTACACACACAAGGCTGGTGACTGATGAATCCTACGGTTTAAGGTGCGTCAGTTTTGATGATTTTCTCGGCGCTTGTGGGCTGGTGACTGACGCACCCTACATTTTAACTTTGCACTACTTGCCGAATTTCTTGCCAGAGTGATCGATATTGCTGAATCCCCGCATCCCCAAAAGGCAGCAGAAAGTCGCTAGCAGCAAGAATCTTAGCATCCGGCAATAACACAGAATTAGTGCGAACAGCTTCCGGCAAATCTTCGGGTTTCATGCCGACAATTATCGGCGAACTAGCCTTAGCCAGCAAAGATAATTGAGGAGCAACCCGAGGCTGCAAGCAAAAATCAATCCATTTTTCCACTAAAGAAACTGGATTCCCTGATGCTGGTTGTACCCACAAATCTGTCCAAAGTGCAGTTCCCGAAACCGGAACTACTAAAGCAATATCCTTTTGAGTTTGGAGTAGCGGCAGCAAGTCCCCAGAGGAACCTACTGCCAACCAAGTATCGCCTAAAATTAATGGTTGCAGGTAAGCGTCAGAACTATAAAGTTTAACTTGTTGGTGCAGATTTGCAAGTTCTTTTTTAAGATTTGGGACTTGATCTAATTGCTGCGTATTGTAAGATTTTCCGATTTTTTTTAATGTTAAACCGATAACTTCTCTAGCACTGTCGGGCAGAGAAATTCGATCGCGCAATTCGACTCGCCACAAGTCTTTCCAATCTGTCGGAGTCCACCCCAAAGCCTTAAATTTGTCGGTTCGATAGGCAATTACCGTACTTCCCCAGCGGTAAGGTGCAGCCCACACTTTACCTTGAGGATCTAATTTACCCTCATCGTTGCGCCTGACGAGTTTTTGCCATCTTTCGGGCAATTGTGGCCAATTAGCAAACTTAGCAGGATCGATCGGCTTAATCAATTTTTGCCTAATTGCCAAACTCAGCCAGTAATCTCCCAACATCACCAAGTCAGCTTGATTTTTTGATTTGGGAACCTGTTTCCACTCCTGCAACAGGGCGAATAATTCTTTTAATTGTGGTTCTTGCCTTACCTGCAAAAGCGGAGACGGTTGTACATCGCGGCTAAATTTGCTTACCAGTTGGGCCGGAATACCGTTTTTGAGCGATCGAATTTTGAGAATCGGCTTCGAGTCGCACCCTGCCGCCAATTGACTTAAAGTTAGGGTGGCGGCCCCCAATAGCAAAGACCTTCGTTTCACCTGTGAATCCGCTTTTCTAAATATTGACCCATCGTTTTGTGTTCTACAGCCGGGGAAATAATTGTTTGTCGAGTCCGGTAGTTGGCGCCGATTTGTCTTATTTCTTTTTCAAACACAGAGCCATTGTACTCGGTTCTGCTGCGAAGAGAGTCTGTTTGGCTCTTGCCCTGATTTTACCTTCTACCTTGTCGATCGAGCTTTCCGATGCCGAAAACTCCCTCAACTTAACGCCTAATTTCTCTGCTGCAAGTTCCTTTGAGCCTGTTGTGCTCGCCAGCCGGGTCGAACGACTGCATCTGTGTTACATTTTTTAATATAACGAAACAACGAGAGCGCTGCCATCTGCCGTTAGATGACGCTTTTTACACAACCGAAGTGAAAAAGTATTTTTATATCGGCGACGGATTAATAACTAAAAAAACTAAAAATCAATTTATCTAAATCCTGAAAGCACTAGCGAGAGCGAAGTCAATCTAATAGGACGCTCTGCGATCCGACTCTCATAAACCCGACGTTTTAGCTCTGATTGAAGATTTGAACAAAGTATGGGGGTTAACCCACCCGGTTTCTGTGTCCAAGACTATCTAAAACCTAAAATCTAAAATCTACAATCGACTCACCAATGGCGATCGATTATCTTCAAGCTGGCTCCCTAAATCTACCGTCAGGATTAGAAACACAACAATTACGTCAAAAATTAAATAATTTAGTGATAAATCCCATTTATGTAAAGATTTCCCTAAGATGTAGATATATTAAGTTACGATCCCAAGGATGATTGTATGGAAGCGCTCCGCCAGCAAGTTACAGTATTGAGCCAACAAGTCGAGGCCCTCTACAAACTCATAGAAAACCTCAATGAAAAGCTCTTGGAGTCGGCCAAGGAGACGAAGCTGACTCAGCAACAGAGAAACGATCGCTCTGGAACGGTAGGAAATGACAAAACCTCGCCCTATCAAAGCTACAGCAGTCTCGACGGCCTCCTCGAACACAAAGACATACTGTTAGATGACAGCTACTTCGACAAGAATTCTCAAAGTCTGGAAAAAGAGCTGAGCGCAGAGATTCAAATCCAGCGCTTAACAGCTCAGCTAACAGCAGCTTACAATCGAATTGCCGCCTTGGAAGAACAGTTGCTTTCCAAAAGAATGCACTCGCAACATCTAGGCGGGCCTAATTAAATATTGCTACCGGGTATCGGGTATTAATTTCAGAAAAAATACAATTTGCGTCGATTTATGCTCGTCTACTTATAGAGTGATTGTAGGGAGTTTTTGGTCTCGCACAAGTAGGATGGGAATAGCATATTAAGGCGAGATTTGGTATAGAAATAGCAATCCTCTTTGTTTGGTGAACAAGATTTTTTTTGATGAACCGCAGAGGGCACAGAGGGCGCAGAGAGAGAGCAGAAAGAGAGAAGTTCGCAAATCCGGGATCGATTGCTATAACTACGTACTTAATTTTTAACTTCACACCGCGAGGCTAAAGCTTCAACAGCGTGGAGGAGTTGAGTTGGAGTCCAATTTGCAGTCAAGCCACTGGCGATCGCACACGCTCCCGCACCGACACCTTCCTTAACATAGCCGCGATCGTAAGCTTGCAGTTGCCCGTAACGAGATCCAGCAAAACTTAGCTGCGCCGCCAACAGAGGCACACCGCCGATATCCGACGCAAGTCCTACAGTGTCTCCTGTAGGGTCTTCGGTCACCCAGCGCGTAGTCCCCACCGCAACTTGTTCGGGACGCCATAGCAGAGCATATTCACGGGCTAAGGCTTGCATCAAAGCGTACACTGCCAGCATTTGCGTACCCCCAGCCAGAAGCACGCCGCAAGTCTGACTCGCGGCGATCGCCATTGCCGCCACCGCTATTTGCATCGGATCGCCCACCGCCGCCACCAATTCCAAGGGAGTGCTGTTTTGTCCGCCCATTTCCCACTCGGCATTATTGAGTCCCGCTGTCACTGCAGCCAATTTTTGAGCGTGATTGCAGCGAGGATGAGAACTATTAACTTTGCCCGCCGCTGCAATACCCAAACCCATTAACACGCCCAAAGCAGTAGTCGTTCCCCCAACTACGCACTCCCCTAAAATTAAATAGCTACCATTAGTTTGAGCAGCCAATTTAGCTCCCCAAATTAATCCTTGTTCGAGCAAATGTTTGACTGTTTCGAGTTCTAAAGCATTCCCAGAAATCAGACACTTTGCCGGAGTGCCGCCCAAGTCAATTGCAGGTACCGGAGGTGGGAGGGGCAAACCAGCATTAAATAGGTAAAGCGGAAGTTCCAAAGCTTCGACTACAGCGCGAGATATCAGTACCGGCGAGGCACCCGCTTCTAGGGGCGGCAAAGGATATTGGGGCGACGGTTGGGGGCCGTTATACAAAAATTCTGCATCGGCCAAACAAGTAAATTGTCGATCGTGCGGGGTTGCTCCTGCTGCTGAAATCCCCGGAATTAAGCCAGTAGCGGTAAATCCTAACACGCAGGCAAATATCGGTTTTTGTCCCCGATAGCGATCGAGCCATCGCTGCCCCTGTTCTATTTCTGTATAAATACCAATCATAAATTAGTCATTAGTCATTAGTTATTAGTTATTAGTCAACAGTCAACAGTCAACAGTCAACAGTCAACAGTCAACAACTCCCAATAACTACTCTTCATAATCGATCAAAACTTGCACCCAGCTTGGCGGCCGCGGAATTGGATTTCCCAAACGATCTAATAGCAGCAAAGCTACTAAATGTACTACAAATAAATAGACAATATTGTTAACCAAAATCATCCCGGCGGCGATCGCCCCAATTGTGTTCAAACTCGGTACATTAAGCCAGCCCAGCTTCACAAACACCCATTCCACCATCTCTGTTACCTGGGCCGTTACGTAAACCCAGAGGTCTTGACCCACCAAAGCTGACAGCAGCCAGAACCGAAAAAAGAAGCCGACAGTACCGATGAGAGCGCCCACACTAATAGAGAGTGACCAACTCGCTTTACGCCTCCAAAGTCCTCCCAGCGCAACTCCCATAATTCCAAAAGGCATCACGTATAAAATGCTCCGCGTCGGGCCCATCAGTACCGACAGCAGCAAACCCGATACCAAAGCAGCCATCCAAGCAGCTCGGTTGCCCCAGCGCAAGTAAACCAGGGCGATGGGTATCGGGAAAAAAACCCGCAGCAAAGGCCCCAGCGGAAAGTAATAATTTACCAGCCAAATTAAGCTAGCGGTACTTGCCAAAAAAGCCGTTTCTACCAGCCTTAAAGGCGCTTCCCCAGAGGGGCGCTTCCCCGGATCGGGATTTGGGCGATCGCCAGCCATTGCTGAAATATCGGCGGTTTGGGGTTCGTTATTTGTACTGGGTGAACTACCCGAATTAGACGCAGCATCTGCTGACAAAAAATCACTCATCCGATTTTAGATTTTAGATTTTAGATTTTAGATTTTACGGGACTTGCGCCCGATACGGCTGATTCCCGATTTTAGATTTTAGATTTTAGATTTTAGATTTTAGATTTTACGGGACTTGCGCCCGATACGGCTGATTCCCGGTTTCACTGTTTGGATGCCTCGCCGCCAAATTTAATATTGCTCGCAGAAACCGGGTTTCGGTAGGAACGCAAGTCTTATTTTAGATGGATGTTCTCAGCAAAAATTTTCAGCAGCATTATTTTTCGCTTTTGACTTCTTGGATTACCAAAACCGAACAAGATGCGTGGTGAACGACATAATTGCTGACGCTGCCGAGGAAAGCTTCTGCCAGCCCCGTGCGGCCACGCCTTCCCAAGACTATTAAATCTGCGCCCCAATTTTCGGCGGCTTCACAGATACAATGGCCCGGATCGCCGTCCTTTTTGCAGTCAAATTCTACCTGCAATCCTTTTTTTGCTGCAGCGTCGCAGTAATTTTTTAGCAAACCCGAAGCCTGTTTTACGTAGCTTTCCAGCCGCAAACGTTGAGCTTGATAAGCTTGATCCATTAACTCGACATTCATGCCCAAATCTACCGGAATTGGCACTGCTGTCTCCCCCAGCGTGCTGACAGTAACGCAGTTAAATAGCATCACCTGGGCCCGATCGTTCAGAGCTAATTCTAAAGCTTGGGTGAAGACACGGTGGCCCAGTTCAGAATCATCTAAGGCGGCGAAAATTTTCTTAAAACTCACAGCTTTACCTCCTGCGGGAAATCATTAATATCAGTTAGTTAACAGAGAGTGCTTTGGAAATAGATTCAATAAAAGCAATCTCTGATACTTCTAGACTAACAGACGCTCTAAGGCGTGCAGGTCGGGAATGCACAAAACGTCACGTTCGCGCTGAATAGTTCCTTTTTTTTCCAGCTTGCTCAGCACTCGCGTTACTGTTTCGCGAGCCAGCCCGCTGAGGCTGCTCAGTTCTCTGTGTGGCAGGTTCGGTATTTCAGTACCTCCTGTTTCCAGGATTTTTTTGCCTTGTCCCTCGGCCAAAAATAATAGAATATCTGCTACTCGCGAGGTACTGTCCGACTCTCGCAAACGCAGGCGGCGGTTGACTTGTCGCAGGCGACGCGCCATCAGTTGAGCTAGCCGAATGCCTGCTAGCGGCTCGGTATGAATGAGCTGCACAAAATCCTGAGATGGCATATTGCCGATCAGTGTCGGGGCTAGGGTGATCACATCTGTCGATCGCGGTGCTTCTTCGATCGCGGCCATTTCCCCGAATAATTCTCCTTTGCCTAAAATATTCAGTGTTACTTCTTTTCCGTCTAGGTTGTAGGTGCGAATTTTCACCCAACCATCCAATATAAAATACACTGATGTTCCCCAGTCATTTTCGAGTAAAATCACTTGATTTGACGGATGACTGCGGGTAACGATGTGGACAGTTGCTCTCTCGATTACAGGATCGGGTAATCCTGCAAAAAAAGGAGTAGAAACTATCAATTGATTTATATTAGAATTCGGGTCTCGGGTGTTAAAGCGGTCTTCCATGAGGCCATCATTTTAATTTATGCGCTTGAGCTGCGCTGGGCAGTTACAAATAGCTTGCAGCCGAGTCATTCGATTTGAGATTCAAGATTTGAGAAACAAGGATCTAAATCGGCAATTTTACCTCTAAAGTTTTGCGGTCAAAGGCTCAATATGGTAATTAATAGCCTCAAGCTCTGATTTGGAGCCAGAAACTAAAGAATATACCATAATTTTTTAGATATATACCACTGAGCACATTTTATTAACAAAATTTTAGCAATGTGGCAAACGACTGAGCCGATCGAATTACCTTTGAAAGCACTTCGCGAAGACAAGCTTAACACTGCTGAGAGATTTGTTGTCAGTCGGCCCTGCAGTCGAGAAGGCAGAATCCACGATCGCAAGGGGTGCAAGCACGGTAGACAGAGCCCAAATCCGAGCAACTGCCTAGAACCTGGCCAATGTCAGCACGATCGGCAAAATCCACAGCCATTGCAAGCCTAAATACTGGCGCTCTTGGCGAGCGAAACCCACCCACTTCCCAGCAAACTTTTCTGCTACCCCAAGATTATTGTACCATTAGTATCTAGCCATCAATACAGAGAAAAGGCTATGATCAAAGGTTACTCAAACCGAGTCAACGGGGAAAATCCCGAATCTCGGCATCCCAAATCGCAAATTGTTTGAGGTTTTTTCCAAGTCGGTGAAAGCTCAAGAGACTGTGGCGCGCCACCATGCTAACGAAACTCGCGGTGACAGTGTGCGGCCCGCCGTTTCAGCCGGTGAAGGCAAAAGTTCGTCGGGATCGCAGCTATTCCGAGCAGGAATCAGCCTCCCGGCAGGGAAACTCGCCCCTGAGTCGCAGAATTTGACAGCACTGGTAATTGATAGAAGCGGGCATTTGGTGCGGAAGTACCGGCTAACCTATCAAAGGCATATAGAAGTTATCCGAAGACAAAACGTTAATTAACAGTTGTCATAAAATATTAGTGGGTAATTGACAATCAAGCATCCAGGATACCCGCCACGTGATTCATTCCTTCGGAGACTCAGGACCCAGAAATAAAAAACCTGTATCCGATGAAACTTGCCGAACGTATTTATCCGTGGGGTCAATGCTTCAATTCTTTAATCTAAAATCTCAAATCTAAAATCGATTGACGGACTCCCATTCAGATTATTCTATCTATTGGCATCGCTGCCGCCTGACTTCAGTCTTTTTTCGGTAAAGTTTCTCCCAAGCCGCATTCCCAGAGGTTCCGCCCTTGAATTCTCAGAAGTACAAAATTCAAGCACTGATTGCTGAGATAGACGAGGTACTCAGCAAGCCCGCACCCCGCTTGCCTTGGACGGGTTCTCTTGATACTGTCCACCAGCGCCAACTTTTAGAGCGAGTTCGCGCTTATCTGGTTTCCTCAGACTCAAAGCTAACGGCCCCAAAGGCCCCCGCCCGCCAAAATGTCCGCCCCGAACCAGTTCCAGTACCCAAAGTGCCTCTGCCCCCCCCAGGCCCCTCAGCAGCAGAGCAAATCATGCTGGCCGTAACCGGAGAAATCAGCCACCTGCGTTCCAGCCTGACAGGGCCGCTCCAAGAAGACATAGAAGCTCTGCGGCAAGAGCAGCAAGCTCTAATTCAAGAAATCAAACAGCTAGAAGCAAAACGGCAGCAGCAACAATCCCTAGCTCAGCAACAAGCCAACCAACAGCAAATCATTGCTGAATTCTTGCAGGTACTGACTGCCCGCTTGGAAGAAACCTTGACTAGCGATTTCTCCCAAATTCTAAATTCCCTAGAAAATCAGTTATTACAAAGCATCTCAGCACCATACTCTTTGGGCAGTGCGCCTGATGAACCATCGGCTATTGACGTAACACTTAACCGACAAACCTCAGAAGAACACCCGCTGCTGACGCCGGCTCAGAGGTTGGAGCAAATGCAACTTTTCCAATCTCATGCTGACAGTCTGCTGATGAGCCTCGATTCGAGGATGGCTATCGTGTTCGAGGCTTTGCAAGCAAATCTGCAAAGCTATCAAGCTTCCTTGAGACAAGAACTTGAAAATATGTACGGTTTGAGCCAGCAGAGCGAGGCGATGTTCGCGGCTTTGGTCAACCACTTGGCCTCACAGTTGGGGCGAGAAGCGTCTTCCTACGTTCAACAGCCGATCGATTTAGCAAATAATCTCGAAACCGTTACCCCAACCGCCGCCGATCGATCTTCTGTCGCTCCCGCCCTTTCAAATACTCCGATAGAGCACTCAGCCCCAGAGACTCAGACTGGAGACTCGGTGCAGGAAATTCGCACCGGCGAATTCGGAGAACAAGACAGATTTCCCTACGCCGGTACAGAAATTTCTCCGCAATACGGACTGTTGAGGCGCGAACGCGACCGGATTCAAGCCCCAATTTTGCTCCCGGAGTTGGAAGATAATTTGTTCGGTTCTGCACCCGAAATATCTCAAAATGCAACTCTGTTTCCTGGCGGTGAAGTGGAGAATAGCTTAACAGAAACAAGCGAAGATATTGAGGATTTGTATGCAAGTTTGTTCGCGGGAGAAGCGGTTCCTGAAGTAGAATTACAAAGCGAAATTTTTCCGGTAGAAAATACTGTAAAGGAGACCCAAAGTGAAGGTGTACAATATCAAGAAGCGGCGACGGATAGGGAAACTGCCACAGCGCTAAAAATGACCGAAGATTTGTTTGTAAATCTGCTGGATGAAGGGGAAACTCTGGAAGAGATTTTAGTAGATGAAGATTCAGACTTTGTAATGGGTAATTCTGTAGAGTCTCTAACTTTAGATACGGCAGATTTATTTGAACCGCAAGTGGCAACAGTACCTCAAGTTTCAGCCGCACCACCCTCAACTGCTGAGGTGCAAATTGACGGGGACGATCGAGAAAATCTAGAAACGGGTCAAAACCAAGGCGAGCAGTTCGACGCTGCGATGCCTGAATCGCCACCTTTGCCGTTGAGAACGCCTGCCGAAATTAGCCCAAACCTCCCCAGTGCCGAGTCTCATGTGCCAAGTATCGGTGAGGTTCAAACTGGCGAGTCCGGCACTTCGTCGCAGCGACTCGATGAGGAGTACATCCAAGCTTCGCCGGACGAGGAGTTGCTGCCGGTCGAGGAATTAGAAGATGACCTCGATCGAGCTCTAAATTTGGACAACAATACTCTGGAACTTTTGGAGGCAGACCTCTACAATCTGGAGGGATTGGAAAATACTAACTCGCGGCGATCGAATTTCTCAGCCGCTAACAGCTTGGATTTAGCGGCGAGTTCCCCCGAAGGCATTGCAAAAAATCCCTTTGCGGAGGTGGCAGAGGAAGAACTCGGCACGCTGGAGGATTTGTTCTCCGATGTTTTGGAACTCTCCTCGGATGATGAACCCTTTGTTTTGGAAGACGAACTTGAGGATGATTTGTTGGCTGAGGAAGACGACTCGAATTTGACGCTAGACGAGATTTTGGCTAGTTTGACCGAGACCGATCAACCTTTGACTGATTCTCCCCCTCCAGAAACTGCCGAAACTAACGAACTGCGATCGAGTCCTCCAGAAAGTCAAAAAAAAAACCTAATTTCGACAGAGAGTAAAGCAGGAGTTGTTGAGGGGAAAACCGATTTTAGCGAGTTTGCCGAAACACAGCAGCAAGACTCGGCTGGGCATTCTGCCGCAGGTGCGATCGCCCCATCCCGACAACGCCGGAATTCTAGCTGGTATTTGGGCATTGATTTTGGTTCCACCGGCCTGTCTGCGGCTTTACTCGATCGCACCAGCGGCCAGTTGCACCCGATTTACTGGGAAGCATCGCAGGCTGAGGCTTGGGCAGCAGACGCCAGTTGTCGGATTCCCTCGGCTGCGGTGCTGGTCCAAACAGCCCCAGGAAGCCCAGGGTCAGAGGTGACAGTCAAGTCGGTGGGATTCCGACCCCAGGCTTTGCCTGCAGGAGAATTTTTACTGGAAAATTTTAAATTGCCTTTAAAGGTGGGCATTCCTTATCAGCGGGAGGCTGCTGGGATGTACGAACCGCTGTTGCAGTGGTCGCCCTTGCAGGCTTTTTCGATCGCCTTGCCACTGCAATGTGTGCGGGCGCTGCTGGCTACTTTGAATCCGAGTTTGCGGGGACAAAAATTTGCCGAATCGGGGGAAATTTTGGATTCTGCACCAAGGGCGAATTTTGCAGGATTGCCAGTTTCTAATTTAATTTGTAGGGCTTCGGGACTGACGCCAGAAACTCTCGATGCGGCGCTTTTAGACTTGCAGGGTGTAATTTTGGGGACTCCGGCCGGCTGGTCGGATGTTTATATGTTTAATCTGCGGGAGGCGGTTTTGGGTGCGTCTCTGGTGGCTTCTAGTTCGCAAATTTTTGTGGTGGAAGATGCGATCGCCACTTTGCTTGCTGCTGTAACTCCTGTGAAAAATGGCATGGAAGTCGAGTCGTCAGCCGTGGATTCTGCTAAGGGCGGTGAAGAAGCTGCACCGCTGAGTGTGAATGCTTCCTCTTTTAGCGGGGGAACTTTGATTTTGAATGCGGGGGCGGCGACGGTGGAATTCGCTTTAGTTGAGTTGCCGTCCAATCTTCAAGATTTAACTCGTGCTGATTTTACTTGCCACAGTTTTGATGCGGCTGGCGATGCTTTCGATCAGGATATTATCTGTCAGTTGTTGGCTAAAAATGAAACCTGGGGAATGTCGATCGATTTGCCACGTCCTGGCCATCCAGATTTGCCGAGTCGTTATCAATTGCAGCAGCGGTTACAAGGTTCTGCTTTTGGCCTGCAATTGTTAGAGGCGGCAAGGCAAATAAAAGTTATTTTGCAACATCAAAAAAGTTTTGCTTTGGATATTGGTCAGCAGCATTGGGATGTGAAACGCAAAGATTTGGAAAGTCTGGTTTTAGTGCCTTTTGTGCAGCAGTTGAACCGTGAATTGAATGCTTTGCTCAGCCGCGCGGGAATGTCGCCGGCGGGGATTAATCAGGCGATTTGTGCGGGGGGTATGGGTGCTTGGCCTGCGATTGCCCGCTGGTTGCGGCAGAAGCTGCCGAATGCGATCGTGGTTCAAGACCAGGAATTGCAGGGCGATCGAGATATTTTTGAGATTGACAATTCTGCATTTTCTGTATCTCAAAGTACAAATTTTCCCCAAAAAATTGGTCGAGTTGCCTGCGGGTTAGCGAGTTTGGCTCTCTATCCTCAAATTTTGGATGTGTCGCAGCAGCAGTACAGCGACTTTTTTCTGCTGTGGGAATTAATGCAGGTTTTGGGCCAGGAAACTCTGAGCTTTCAGGAAATTTTGCAGTTGTTGGAACGCCAGGGCGTGAATACCCGCACCTGCCAACCCCGGATTTTGCGGATTTTGGAAGGAAATTTGCCGGCGGGACTTGTGCCTGCGGAGGAAGATTTCATGCTGCTCGCCGAGGAGTCGAGGCAAAATCCTGATTGGGAAGCAATTTTTGCTGAGCCCCTTTTCTTTGAAGATGTCTCACGGGGTTATCGGTTGAATCTCGAACACGCCTCTGTTGTCCGCGAATATTTAGGCAAACTCGCCTCTAGCAGCCAGCAAAAATTGTTAGAGCCGCTAACACTTGCTTGGGATGTTCGCACCGATATTTATCGCTAAACGGCAAAAAACCCGGTTTCTCAGTAGAATCCTCCCTGTCTTTCGGGAAGAGTCCTAGTCGAAACCAGGTTTTTGTGCGTCCAGGACTAACTTTTTTCTGTAAATTTACGTAACTTTACATAAACTTTATACGTTTTTATAGAAAACACATAGAAACTTTATAAAAGTGTGAGTGCTTTTTAAAGATTGTGCAAAGCTGAGCATTTGAGGTTCTGCAGATTTGGGATGGCTAATAAGATGGACGTAAGAGATCGTTAAAGTTGAGACAAATCATATGAAATTTCCGATGGGTGCCTCGTCGAAATCCTCATTATCAGAAATGCTGTCCTTATTTTTTCAAGAATTTACTTACAGAGTCTGTGTATCAAAACAACAACATCACCGATCCGTAACGAGCAAGGTAAAACGGTCGATCGATATTTTGGGCTCGCTGCTGGGACTGGCAATTGCTGCTGTGGTGGCGGTGCCGGTGGCTGTGGCGATGCTGTTGGACAATCCGGGCCCCCTGCTTTACAGTCAAGTCCGCTGCAGCTTCAAAGGGCGACCTTTCAGAATATGGAAATTTCGATCGATGGTTGTCGGTGCAGAAAATCTCAAACATTTAGTGAGCAACCAAGCCAAGGGTCACATTTTTAAGAATGAAAATGACCCGCGAATTACCCGCGTCGGCCGCTTCTTGCGGAGCACGAGTTTGGACGAGTTGCCTCAATTCTGGAACGTGTTAGTCGGCGACATGAGTTTAGTGGGAACTCGGCCGCCAACTCCTGATGAGGTTGCTGCCTATGACGAGTTCCACTGGCAACGTTTAAATGTCAAACCCGGTCTGACTGGGGAGTGGCAAGTCAACGGACGCTCTGGAGTTAAAGACTTTGACGAGATTGTGCAGATGGATCTCGACTATCAGGGTAAGTGGTCTGTTGTCTACGACATCACTCTGATTTGCAAAACAATTTTGGTTGTCTTGAGTAAAAACGGTGCGTGTTAGATAGGTAAGTTGTTTTGGGTTGTTTTTTTTATTATTTTAGGAAAAAACTGGGGATGAAATAGTTGGGAACTGATTAAATATATGTTAATAGAATTAGCGATTGGTGACGCTTACGGTGCGGGTTTTGAGTTTGTTGACCACCAGACGATCAAATTGTACAACAATCTCAACGGTTACATCAAGCATCCCCGTCACGATATTCAGCCTGGATGTTACACCGACGATACGCAGATGAGTTTAGCCATCGCAGAAGCTATCGTCAGCCGAGAACCTTGGACGCCGGAACTTTTAGCCAGCAAATTTGTTGCAGCTTTTCACCGCGATCGGCGATTTGGTTATGCTGGAAAATTTTACAATTTTTTGCTACAAGTTCAAGACGGAAAAGAATTCTTAGAAAAAATTCACTCTGCTAGCGATAAAAGCGGATCTGCGATGCGAGCAGGCCCCATTGGCATTTTTCCTACTATTGAAAAAGTCATCGAAAATGCTACCATTCAAGCTGCAATTACCCACAATAGTCCCGATGGCATTAATGCAGCTATAGCGGCCGCTTTGATGTCCCATTACTTTATTTATCAGCTAGGTTTAAAGAAGAATTTGGGAAATTTTATAGAAAAGCACGTCCCTGGTGAGTGGTCGATACCTTGGCAAGGAGAAGTCAGCGTTAAAGGTTTGGACTGTGTTAGAGCAGCTATTACTGCTGTCATGCTCCATGATAGTATGAGCAAACTGCTCCAAGCTTGCATTGCCTTTTCGGGAGATGTCGATACAGTAGCAACTATTGCTTTAGCTGCTGGTTCCTGTAGCAGTGAAATTGCCCAAGACCTGCCAGAAAATCTGGTACAAGGATTAGAAAATCTATCTTACGGCAGAGATTATATCATAGAACTCGATCGACAGTTAATGAATTGCAGGAGCGACTTCTGACCGAAAGCATCCAGGATATAAGCCCCCGGATTCATTCCGAAAGCAGACTCAGGACCCAGAAATAAAAAACCTGTATCCGATGAAACTTGCCCCCCGAATAAATTCGTGGGGTCAATGCTTCAATTCTAAAATCTAAAATCTAAAATCTAAAATCTAAAATCGATTGACTTCTTCCTGATATCTGTTACATCCGTTAAATCCCCATTCACTGCGCGTTGCCGAACTTCTTTCTATTATGAATTTGCCTAATTTGATTACTTTTTCTCGCTTGCTGGGAGTGCCTTTTATGCAGTAGTTTAACTGTGAATTGAATACTTTGGTCAGCCGTGCGGGAATGTCGCCGGTGGGGATTAATCACGCGATTTGTGCGGGGGTTATGGGTGCTTGGTCTGCGCCGCTGGTTGCGGCAGAAGCTGCCGAGTGCGATCGTGGTTCAAGACCAGGAATTGCAGGTCGATCGAGATATTTTTTAAACCCACAATTCTCCATTAAATTATGTATCTCAAATTACAAAATTATCATAAAAAAAAATAGTCTAGTTCTCTGCGGGTTGGCGAGTTTTGCTCTCTATCCTCTAGCAGCAGCAATGCCAAAAATTGTTAGAGCCACTCACAATTACTTGGGATGTTCGCACCGATAGTTATCGGTAAGTATATAGAACCCATTTGAGATCTTTAGGGCGATCGAGTATGATAGCCAGAAGTAATGGAATGAAACTAAGTCAGGGCTAAAATGGGGTATTCAAGCGATGTGACAGATCGAGAGTGGAAAATTATCGAGCCGTTGTTACCACAAAAAAAGAAAACCAGACCACCAGTGTGGACAAAGCGACAAATTCTGAACGGGATATTTTATCAACTCAAAAATGGTTGCAATTGGGGGGACTTACCTAGAGACCTGCCACCATATTCTACTGTATTCTGGCATTATAAGCAGTGGTGTGAAGATGGCATCTGGAAAAATATCATGACGGAGTTACACGGAAGAATGCGCGAAAAAGTCAAAAAAAACCACAGTGGACGACCTTGATCATGATCGATTCGCAAGCAGTGAAGAACACTTGTAATGAAGGGTGTTGAATCTAAAGGTTTTTGTTTTTACAAAACGACAAATGGGATTAAAAGACATCTAGCGGTAGATATATTAGGCTTTCCTTTCTTCACTCACTGCACTCCTGCCAATGTATCTGATGACCTGCGTATTGATTGAGATGCTCTCCCAAAATATTGATTACTTCAAATCTAAACCGCTGGAACTTCCAAAAATTACCATCTTGCTAGATAATGGTTATCATCCTGACAAGCTGACCCAAGCATTGGAACTGATTTACCCTGAAATCATGACCAAGATCCAATTTCAACTCTCACCTAAACCGTCGAAAGCAGAAAAGGAAGCCTTCATGCAAATCAGGATTTGTGCCAGTTAAGGCTAGGTGGGTGATTGAGAGATCTAATGCTTGGGTAGAGCGATGCAAAAGCTGGCGTCAAAAACTTTGACCGGACACTTGAACGGGCAAATGCCAAGCTCCAGCTTTGTTTTGTCCGCTTGATGCTCATACGATTAGCTGTAAGTTAGAAAGATCTCAAATGGGTTCTATATGGTGAGGATGGTAACGACTTCCTCTACGGTGGGCTGGAGAAGGACAACCTGTATGGTGGAATCGGAGCCGATCGACTTTTTGGCGATTCAGGCGAAGACTCATTGTATGGCGAGGATGGCAATGACACCCTGTACGGAGGCTCAAATGCCGACGATGGCAACGATGGTAAAGATTTCCTCGATGGTGGGGCTGGAAAAGACCAACTCTTTGTAGGTTTCGAGGACACAGGATTGGGCGGTGTTGGCGATGACACCGTGATTGGCGGCTTTACCGATGACGTGATCTACGGCGATGATGAAAAAGGCGAAATTTTTGGGGGAGCGGATTCCCTGGTTGGCGGCGACGGTAACGACACTCTCTACGGAGAAGGCGACAGCTTAGCGGGCGGCGGCAACGATACCCTCGATGGCGGCACAGGTAATGATACTCTGCTCGGCTATGCCGGAGATGACCTCCTCAATGGTGGCGATGGCATTGACTTCCTCGATGGTGGGGATGGCAATGACATCCTTGATGGTGGCGCTGGCTCTAGCACCCTGTTAGGTGGCACTGGCTTAGAAACCATCAGGGGTGGCGCTGAAGGCGACTTCATTGATGGTGGCGAGGGCAATGACAACCTCAATGGTCTGGGTGGCAATGACACTATCTATGGCGACTACGGAGTTGCTGAAACACTGGCGGGCAATGATGTCCTCAATGGTGGCGCAGGCGATGACTTCCTGGATGCTGGTGCAGGTGTCGATCGCATCATCGGTGGTGCTGGCATTGACCTGCTTTTTGGTGGCGAAGATGCGGAAACTCAAACCGCCCGCGACACGCTAACCGGCGGGGCTGACACCGACTACTTCCAGTTGCTGTTCACCGATTTTGTGCCCGAACCAATCGATCCCGGTGAGCCAGTTATTACTCCTCCTGCTGGTGACTACATCGTGGACTTCGTGAAAGGGACTGACTACTTCTTACTGGAGGGGATTACCTTTGAGGACCTATCGTTCCAGAACATCTCGCTGACAGTTAACGGGGTTGCTACTCCGAGTACCCGGATCTACGTCACGCCTGAAGCCGGAATTCCGATTTCTCAAGCGGAAACGCTAGCTGTGGTTCAAGGAGTGCGTCAATTTAACGCCTCGCATTTCGTTGAGGAACCACTCATTTAATTAACCTGAGATGTTGCACCATTCTCAATAAGCTTTTTAGGAACAGGC
Organism: Microcoleus sp. BR0-C5; assembly: GCF_036705045.1. Taxonomy (NCBI): domain Bacteria; kingdom Bacillati; phylum Cyanobacteriota; class Cyanophyceae; order Oscillatoriales; family Microcoleaceae; genus Microcoleus; species Microcoleus sp. BR0-C5. Next base: position 6,909 of record NZ_JAUBTR010000040.1, on the reverse strand, counting down.
AAGATGCCTGTTCCACAAGAAAATTCACTCTTTGTGGAACAGGCATCTTGCCTGTTCTTGAGAATGGTGCAATATTTAAACAAATTTTAAGCCCAAACCAAGCGCAAGCTGGCTTTATACGCGGTAAATAAGTTCATGTTTTCTTGCCACCACCGCACAAATCTATATTCTGTCCCTTGACAGTTTTTATCTCCTGCTGTCTCTTTAAAGGCAGCAGGAGTTTAGTCTTTGGCCAGGAATCCGCAGATCCTTTTTCTTCCTGCCAATTTCCCTGCCCAGTTTCGCCATGAGGTAGTCGCGATCGCCCAAGATTACCCTGAGCTAATGAAGTCGGTTTCAGAATTTTTCTTGCCAGTTACGATCGCCAATCGGAAGTAAAAATCGAATTCGATCGCGCGAGGCGACACAACAAATTGATCCGATAAATTATCCAATCTTGTGACAAGTATAATCAGAATGTTGTTTAATTAAGTAAATCCACCTGATTATAAGTCGTGTAAATGTTAAATTAAGGAAAGCCTTGGTAGATTAGCCCTTAATTTTTGATTTATGAATTTGCCTAATTTGATTACTTTTTCTCGCTTACTGGGAGTGCCTTTTCTACTCTACGGTTTGTACGACCCAAGCGCGCAAAGCCGCTGGATTTGCACCGCAATTTTTGTGATTGCTGCGGCTACTGATTGGCTGGACGGCTATTTGGCTAGGAAACTGAATCAAATTACCGATTTGGGTAAGTTTCTTGATCCTTTGGTGGATAAATTGTTGGTGCTCGCGCCGCTTTTGGTATTGATTGAGTTGGGGAAAGTGCCGGCCTGGGCAGTGTTTTTAATTTTGGGCAGGGAGTTGACAATTGCGGGGTGGCGTGTTAATAAAACTACGATTTCGGGAGCTAATATTTGGGGGAAGTTGAAGACGGTAAGTCAGATTGTGGCGATCGCACTTTTAATTGCTCCTTTGTCTGAAGCGTGGAATTTTCCGGCATTAATTGCTTTTTGGGTTTCTGTGGCTTTAACTTTGATTTCTGGCGCTATTTATCTATGGCCGGAAAAGGAAATAAAAGAAAAGTAAGGGAGTTTTATATCATTAAACACGCGCTTTCCCCCAGTCCGGCAGGGGTTGAAACCCCTGCCTCAAAGCGAAAGTCCTCTAAAGAGGACTGTTAAAATCATCAGTCCTCTTTAGAGGACTTTTGCTATTAGCCGGGGGTTTAAACCCCCGGCGGACTGGGGGAAAAGCGAGGATTTATCAAGATTACTTCCCCTTAATAATGACTCCCAGATTTCCGGTAGTGCACCGCTGTCACCCCATCATTTTTCAGCAAATGACCGTTTTCAACCGCCGCATAAACTACCCAGTGATCGCCGCATTCCATCCGACTTATCACTTCGCATTCCAAATAAGCTAGAGCCTCAGTCAAAACCGGACAGCCGTTGCTAGCTTCCATTGTTTCGACTCCGGCAAATCTGTCTTCTCCGGGAGCAAAGTTTTTCATGAAATACTTCCGCAACTGTCGCCCTTCGGCTAAGATATTCAGCACAAATTTATCTCCGGCGTACATCAAACCTTCGATCGATCGATCCTTGGCAACCGCAATCGTCACGCCAGGGGGATTAAACGTTGCTTGCGACACCCACGAAGCCAGCATCGCACTGGTGACATCCCCGCGCCGCGCCGAGAGTACGCACAGGGACCCAACGAGTCTTCCTACGGCTTGTTCAGTGCGATCGCTCCCTGCTGCTAACTGCGGTTTCGGTGCCCGCAATTTTTGCGATTTAATCAAAGCTTGAGCAAAATCGGTTCCCGCTTCTTTGCACTCGTGAATTGTCGCCGCCGTCGGCTTAAATTTTGCTCGAATCGGCTCAAATCCAATTCGATAGCCAGCATCTTTCAGCTTGTTTTCCACTAGGTCGATCGCCTCTCCACTCCAGCCAAAAGAACCGAAAACCCCCGCTAATTTGCTCTTAGTTGCGGTAGATAAAACTATTCCCAAAGCCGTTTGAATTTGCGTCGGAGCGTGTCCTGCTAGCGTGGGAGTTCCGATGATAAAGCCCGCGCATTTTTCGATCGCCTCTTGAATTTCTCCCGGTTCGGCAAATTCGCAGTTGATACTTTCCACCGCAACTCCGGCTTTCGTAATTCCTTTGGCGATCGCCTGCGCTAAAGTCGCCGTATTTCCGTAAGCAGAAGCATAAATCAAAGCAACTGTCAAGTCTTTTGAATTTTGTTGCTGGCTCCATTCCCGATACAAATTGCTCAGTTCATTAAGGCCGTAACGGACGATCGGGCCGTGACCGGGAGCATAAAATGCTGCTGGTAAATCGGCGAATTTATCCATTGCGGTCAGCACTTGTTTTGCCTGAGATGCGTGCAGGGAATCGTAATAATAGCGCCGATCTTCGCTGTAAACGCTCCAGCCTTCATCGAATACTTGGTCGCCACAAACGTGAGCTCCAAACAGTTTGTCAGTGAACACGATTCGAGTGTGCGGATCGTAGGTGCAAAGTTGATCAGGCCAACGGGGAGTTGGAGTCGCGATGAATTTTAAGGCGTGACCTTTTCCTAAGTTGAGAGTTTCTTCTCCCCGAACGATCAAAATGTTTAATTCTTGGTCTGGAAAAGCGGCGCGCAAACTAATTGCGGCGGGATTCGTGCAAACCAAAGCTACTTCAGGAGCTAATTCTAACAGAGCTTTAATTGTTACTGACCTGTTAGCATTGAAATGCCCCAAAATTATGTAATCCAGCTTGGTCAAGTCCACCCGTTGCTGTAAAAAATCGATGTAATTTTGAGTAAAAGATTCCCCTGGCGGGTCGAACAAAGCAGTTTTGTCAGCTTGAATAATATAGCTATTGGCTGTCGTACCCTTTTGCAGCGAATACTCGACTTCAAATTTGAGTCTGTCCCAAGTGCGCGATCGCACAATAAAAGTATCGAGTGCGATCGGGATAAACTGCACGTCGCGGGGTTTGGCATCCGATGCGAGTCTAGGAGTCAAAGTGTTAGTCATTAATTGCACCTATGAGAAACTGAACTACAGAACTTCTTTTGATTTCGTGCCAAAATTTAGTATCTACAATGTCAAACCTTGCACCTCGACCCTGTAAATTGGTATCCAGGTCAGTCAGAAATTTCCTGGTTTTCAAATCGTCCCCAATTTGGATAAAGCTCACTCCAATTTCTTCATCTTTCTCTATTTTATTTGCCGCACTTACAATAATTTCGGCGACAGCAGCGACTTGTTCTGGTTTTTCATCGAGAACTGCAACAATTATTGCTCCTTTCTTCCCTTTGCCATCTGTTTTGTTGGCGAAATAATCGCTAAAACTTGCTTTAAGAGCTTCTTCCAAATTAATTGCAGTCGGGCTTGCTGACTCCGGTTGCGTATTTTGTCGCTGCAAAATTTCAGCTAACCGGGCAACATTTGAATTTTTATACTCCCACATAGGAGTAGAAGCTTCGTAAACGGTGATGCCGTCGCTGTCAAGTTCCTGACATTTTTTTGCGAGGTCGATCAGAGATGCCTGTGCTTCTACCCACTCCTCGTACCAAGGATGTTGGGGGTCTCTGCTGGCATCGCTTCTGGCAATAATAATTGTGTAATCTCGGTCTTCTAAAAGATTGTTAGGCATTGGTAATTCCCCTAGTTAAAAAGGAGTCAAAATGACAACAGTTTGCCCGGTGTACTTTTATCGCCTGGTAAGGTGTTGCACACCCTAACGCAGAGTAAGTAAGAAAGGAAGAGAGAAAGAAATAAATAAAGAAAAGCAACTGTTGGCGGCGTCGGGTGCACAGTGCATGGATCTCACCAGCCTAAAACCGTTGAAATATGTCGCTTTTATCCGAAGCTATATCCCCCTAAATCCCCCTTAAAAAGGGGGACTTCGATCTGTTTCCAGTTCCCCCCTTAAGAAGGGGGGTTAGGGGGGATCGGGCCTGGGATGTAAACGACATTTATCAGGGGTTAAACGCGCTTGTTGAAACATCCTTCATCCTTCTTTTGACGCGCTGCGCTCGCGCCGAAGCGCCTTCTTCCTTCTGACAACAGTCAACTGTCAACCGTCAACTGACCTCCTAATAGTGATTTCCCACTTTGCGGTGGTGAACTGCCGGCAGTGCATCGGGATTGGATACGCGGCCGCTATCGACGATCGCATATACGATATGATGATCCGAAAGTTCCATCCGGCTAACTACTTCGCATTCCATGTAAGCCAAGGAATCTGTCAAAATCGGAGAACCGTTGGTTGCTGGTTGAGTTTTAACTCCGGCAAATCGATCGGCACCAGGAGCAAAACGCTTTAAAAAGTGCCTCATCAAAGTTTGATAATTGCCTTCTTCGAGCACGTTGAGAACAAATTTATCTCCCGCGTGCATCATCGATTCAATCGCCCGATCCTTCGCAACTGCTATTGTTAAACCCAGCGGTTTAAAACTTGCTTGCGTTACCCAAGAAGCCAGCATCGCACTGCTAACATCGCCTTTTTGGGCGGTGATGATGTACAGTCCGCCGCTGATCCGTCCCAAAGCTTTATCGAGGTCGCTGTCGAGGGATTTCATCTGTTTGACTGCTTTGTCCCGCGTCAGCCACTGTCCCAAGTCGGTGCCGGCTTCGTCGCAAAGTTGATAACTCGCTTCAGTCGGTGATTCTTTAATTAAAATGTTGGGAAATGCTTCTTTTAAACCCAACTCTTTGAACTTGTTTCGCAGCGGGTAAATCGATGCGTCATCGCCACCACCGGATTCGCACAAACCAAAAGATTGTTTGTTGTTAGCTGCAACTAAAATTGTGTTGATGGCGGCTTCGGCATTCACAGCAGCAGTACCGCCACTCGGTGGCGAACAAATTACGATACCGGCAGCGGTACCGACAAGTTCCGCAACTTCTTGCAAGTCGGCGATTCTCAAATCCATCATTTCCACAGCGACACCGGTTTTGGTGATACCGTGGGCGATCGCTTGGCTGAGTCGATCGCTAAATCCGTAGTCGGAGGTGTAAAATACCGCTACAGTGGTTTCTGCCTTAGCTTGCGCTTGGCTCCACTTTTTGTAGCGTCCGGTAAGTTCGACTACGTTGTGTCGCAGCAGCGGCCCGTGACCGGTCGCAACTGTACCAATTTCTCCCAACTCTGCCATCCGCTTCATCGCAGCGAGTACCGATCGAGCATTGGGAGCCATCAAACACTCATAATAAAAGTGGTAATCTTCCTCAACTGCTGCTAAATCGTCATCGAAGGTGCTGTCGGAACAGTAGTGCATCCCGAAAGCATCGCAGGTAAACAGCACTTGAGTTTTGCTGTCGTAGCTGAAAATAGTATCGGGCCAGTGCAAGTTCGGCGCCGATACGAATTCGATAATGTGGCCGTTTCCTAAATCTAGTTTGTCCCCGTTTTTGACTACCAATCGCTCAAATGGTTGGTGTACAAGGTTTTCTAAAAATTGAATAGCTACTTTCGCCCCCACGACAATCGCTTGGGGTGCCAGCGCCAGCACGTCTTTGACTAAACCGCTGTGGTCTGGTTCGGTGTGGCTGATAATTAGATAGTCAATCTCTTTGGGGTCAATTTCCCCCGTCAGAGTTTCCATGTATTGCTGGCGAAACTTCTCGTGCGAGGTATCGACGAGGGCTGTTTTTTCACCGCGAATGATGAATGAGTTGTAAGTTGTACCGTTTTTGAGTCCGAATTCGATGTCAAAGCGGTCTCTATCCCAGTCCAGGCATCGAATTGCCGTTGTATCAGAGGCAATTTCGACTTTTTCCACCGTCAATCTGCGTTGGACTCGTTCAGTCAGCGCTACCATCAGTGCCTCCTTGTCTGTTACCCATTACCTTATTGTTTCCATTCTGACACGTTTCTTTTGTAAATCTTTATCAAATTTCCTATCACTCAGTTAAGCATCCCAAAAGTGATATCTATCTATTGACAAAAAGCTAATATGTGTGGTATAGAAACCAAGTTCGATCGGTTTGGCGATCGAGGGACTGAGTTTTGCATGGAAATTCCTATCCAGCAGTCAATTAGTTATAGCCTTTCTCAGTAACATGAGGCGAGCAATTGGCATAGGGAATAGGGAATAGGGAATAGGGCATAGGGCATAGGGCATAGGGCTTGCTCCCATACCTCACCACGCTTGAGAACCGCTATAGTAGCAACTTAACAGTTGTACAAAATATGCAGTAAAATGAGCGAATAAAAAAATCCCAAATCCACAGGGCAAAATCGATTAACTGAAGTAAAGCTATGTCCGAAAGTTCCTTTGATAAAACTAATTTGGGGTGACAATTAGGATAGTCCCAACAACGATTGCAGGAGTGGTGGGAACTAAAAACTGCCCAAAATATACCGAATGTCAAATTGCCATCTTGGTTTGATTCCCCGATCTTGGGGGCGATCGCTAAAGCCACCTTTTGGTTAATCTTAGCATTGCTTGCAGTCTGGGCGAGTTGGCAGATTTGGCAACTGTTACATTCTTATATTCATAATTTTAAAAATAGGAATCAAACAACTGATGGAAGTGCGGAAAAAACAATTAAAGATTTGTCTGTAGCAGAGTGGTTGTTGCGATCGCAAAAATTGCAGCAACAAGGGAAATACCGCCAAGCTTGCCGCTGTCTTTACATGGCGATGTTGCAGACGTTAAATGATGCGGGCACCGTGGTTGACCAACCAAGCGGCACTGATGACGAATATTTGCAATTAATCCAGCAATTACCCCAGCCAGTGCCTTACGAAACTTTGATAAAAATACATGAGCAACTATATTTTGGGAATAGGGAAGCTTCCGCATCAACCTTTGAAAAGTGTCAGCAAGCTTATCAACAGATTAATGATTAAGGAATGAAAATTTAATAACTTTAGCGTCTGCTAAATAGTCGGAACTGCACGATAATTCCATTTGGGTAGGTACTCA
>NZ_JAUBTR010000152.1:0-4438 GCF_036705045.1 Microcoleus sp. BR0-C5 | reverse complement strand
TTGCATTGTGCTGTCGAGGGTTTGGTAGTTTTTCTCATTGTCAAATTCCTGTTTCTAGACTACTCATATTTATAAATTCACTATTTTGTTATTTTGTCAATGCGTAAGTCCTAGATCGGGTAAAAAGTCAGCCTGGATATATCACCATTCAGCAATAACAAAATTCATGTTTTTATAGATGGGCTCGGCAACCCCTGAGTTTTTACTTAACACTGCCCACAAGTCGGCTACTTTAGATGGGTCTGAAAAACTTCTGCGTAAGGTGATTTCCGACACAGTGAGTGCCAGTAGGGGGTATCATACTGATCAATACGTAAGTAATCGGCTCCATCTACAAGGCAAGATACACTAATTCCGCCTCAGCGCAAGCGATGTAACCCTCGTGCTGACGATCGGGACTTCTATAAGGCTCATCAAGGGAATAAAAAACTGATAATTTCAACTGAAGCAGTATTGGGTGATTACGATATGTTTGTCTAGGTGTAACAAACTTTATCGGTGCAAGTTACCTTGGTGTTTCCGTTATCTGGTGGAATTGATAACGCGCTCTAGGAAGGGTGGAAGAAGAAGTATTTGTACAACGGCATCATCGGTGTCGGATGATCTAAAATAGAGAGTAATATGAAAATTGCCCTAGTCCATGATTACTTAACACAGCCCGGTGGGGCAGAGCGTGTATTTGAATTGCTGTGTACACGCTACCCCAATGCTGATATTTTCACGTCTCTGTACGAACCTAAACAAACTATTGACCTAGGCGAACGTGAAGTTCGTACAACTGTACTTCAGAAGGTTCCAGGAGCAAGTAAGAATTTTAGGCTAATGGCTCCATTTTATTTTTCAGCCTTTCGAGCATTGGATCTACAAGACTACGATCTGATTATCAGCAGTACCACAAGCTTTGCTAAAGCTGTGCGAAAAAGACCAGGAGCCAAACATATTTGTTTCTGTCACAATGTCACCCGTTTTTTGTGGGATACCACAACATATCTGCGAGACTATTCTACCTATCGAAATCTTTCTGGTATGCTCGAACCGATTTTTCAGAAAATGAGGAAAGCCGATCTAGATTCAGCTCAGGAGCCTGACTTTTACATTGCTAATTCCAGCACTGTTGCCAGTCGTATCCAGCAATTCTATGGCAAGCAATCAGTTGTTATTAACTATCCCATTGACATAAATAAATTTATTTTTTCCCAAGATAAGGAGGACTTTTATTTGACCTCAGCTCGTCTTCTTGGTTACAAACGTATCGATGTGATTATTGAAGCATTCAATTGGCTGGGATGGCCATTATTGATCACCGGTAATGGCCCCGAGCGAGAGCGTCTTGAGTCCAGAGCTTTAAAAAATATCAAATTTCTAGGTCATGTCAGCGATACAGAACGTTGTCAGTTGATGTCTAAAGCTCGTGGTGTTATTGTGGCTGCTTTGGAAGATTATGGCTTAGTTCCAGTGGAAGCTAATGCGAGTGGAACGCCCGTAATTTCCTATGGTAAGGGTGGTGTATTAGATACTCAGATACCAGGTAAGACTGGGGTATTTTTCAATCTACAGACACCTGAAGCGATTCACACAGCATTAGTTGAGTCCAGTAAGATTACATGGGATTACGAAAAAATTCGAGACCATGCGGTAGATAACTTTTCCGAAGAAGTTTTCTTTAAAAAAGTAGAGGGTGTGATTGAGGAAGTTTGCAGCCATCATCAGCCATAAATAGATTTGGTTTAATAGGTTTGTTAGCGAGGCGTAGAAGTGACTGAAAACAATATAAACTCAATTGCTGAAACAGAAGCGGGCTATGGAGAACTGTTTGCAGTTTTAATCCGCAGGCGCTTTTGGTTGCTAAGTGTCTTATTTATTGTATTGGCTGCTGCCACTGCAAAAGCGTTGACAGACAAACCTACCTATAAAAGCTCAATGCAGCTCCTGGTAGAATCTAATTATCAAGGCAAAAAAGACAGTAAAACAGATAATCAATTTGCTGATTCTAATGTTGAGATAGACAATGCTACTCAGCTTAGTCTGATGCAAGGCCCTATGCTCCTCCAAAGGGCGGTGGAATTGCTTAGCCCTGAGTATCCAGAGCTCGATGTAGAGAAGATTAAAAAATACTTAACCGTCACTCAAGTGGCGGCTGGGAAGGGATCAGACAAGACTACTAAAATTTTTGAAGCAACTTACACGGCTAATGATCCGACTCAAACCAAAAAAGTGCTACAAGTAATGCAACAGGTTTATCTGGATTACAACCGAGAACAGCAGAGACTACGTTTAACTAAAGGTCTTGCCTTCATTAATGAACAATTACCAAAGGTTGGTAAGAATGTTGCTCAAGTTGAGGGGACTTTAGAAGAGTTTCGCAAAAATCAAAATCTGATTGAGCCAGAACTACAAGCAAAAGCTCTGAGTGAGGCAATTAACAACATTCAGCAGGAGCGACGGGTCAACCAGGCGACTATAATGGATCTTCAGGCTCAATACGACTCTTTGCAGCAGCAACTTGCTAGTTCTCCCCAGGAAGCGCTTGTTGCAGCACGGCTAAGTCAGTCTTCTCGTTATCAAGCCTTACTCAACGAAATCCAAAAGACAGATTTAGCCATCGCCCAGCAACGGATACGCTTCACTGACAGAAACCCAGTTATTCAAAAGTTACTCTCGGAGCGCAACAAGCAACTAAGTCTCTTACAAGCAGAAGCACAACGTGCTACACCAGAAGTTTCTGCTCAACTTCCTGGTACTGGAGAAAGCCTTTTGACAGAAAGGCAACTCGGTGCAACTGACTTAAGTATCGCTACTAAGCTTCTGGAGATTGAAACAAACTTAAAGGGTTTAAGTGCACGCGACGAAGCACAGGCAAAAAAAGAGCAGCAGCTCCGTGTAGAACTCGCTCGGTTTCCTAATCTATTGGCTAAGTACACTCGTTTACAAACAGAAATACAACTCAAGCGTGAAAGATTTCAACAGTTAGAGAAAGCACGGCAGGACTTAAGTCTGGAAATTGCCCGAGGTGGATTTGATTGGCAAGTTGTCGAAGTACCGCAGCCCGGTATAGCGAGTAGTTCCAAAAAACGGCAGAACATTATGCTAGGTGTCGTGGTTGGGTTGTTCTTGGGTGTTGCTGTGGCTTTTGCTCGCGATATGTTGGATGATTCTGTTCATAGCTCGGATCAGTTAACAAAACTGGTTCCCCTGCCACTACTAGGAATGACTCCACAGCTACCGCAAATCAAGAAGAACAAACTAATCATTAAGCTACCGTTCGGCGGCAAGCGACAAGCTTCCGCCACTTGGGCAAGCGAACCAATCATCAAGCTACCTTTCGGCAAGCCGGAAGGTATGGCGCCTTGCACGATTGAAGTAATTCATAGTCCACCTGCTTGGGAATCGTTTGACCTAATTTATAAGAACATTCAACTTCAAAGTTCTGCTTCGACTTTTAGTCCTTTGATAATTACCTCAGCATTGGAGGGTGAGGGAAAATCAACAATCGCATTAGGTTTGGCAATTAGTGCTGCGCGTCTACATCAACGGGTACTGCTAATTGATGCTGATTTTCGTCAGCCGATGCTGCATACACAGCTCAATCTCCCTAATGAGTATGGGCTTTCAACTCTGCTGGAAACTAACGCTAAAGTGCCTATAGGCAGTCATATTTCAGCATCAGACCTATATGTTGATATTTTGACTTGCGGGCCAATACCCAAAGATCCAGTAAATCTGTTAAGTTCTCCTCAAATGCAGAGATTAATGGCAGGGTTTGAGCAGAATTATGATTTAGTTCTGCTGAATGCACCTCCCGTTTTAGGGATGGTAGATGCTCTGCTGATTGCATCTTGTTGCCGGGGGGTAGTGTTGGTGACACGCATTGATCGGGTGACAAAAACTGCACTTACTGAGACTACAGCCATGCTGAACAAGTTAAATACGATCGGGGTGATCGCGAATGGTGGTATTAGTCTCAAAAAGAGTAAGGACTGAAAAATAAATAACTTGATGGATTGTCGGATATAATCAAAAACAGCGCCCTGATTGCTATTTTCTCTAAAATTGATAGAAACTCGCAAGGGATTTTTCTATTCTACCACTTTATCTGACCTTTAAACCTATGTTTTATTTTATAGCGATCGCAAATCATTCGTAAATTAATTAGGGCTTGCTGAATATATCGATCTCACTTGACGTAGCCTGGGTTTCGATCGCGCGATCGAGAATAAATTGCAAGATAAACAGGTAAAATAGGTCAAAACCCGTGCATCACCACCTGCGATTGTGTACAAAAAGCTGAGCTTGCTACTCCCTCACCTTCCGACTTTGAACTCCCCTCATGTGGAAAACTGTCACTCCTCAACCGTTGGGTAATACCACTTCTCCAAAATTATGCTACATTACCTATTGCCGATAGAATATAATCCCATCCCGATATCGATGCGATTGT
>NZ_JAUBTR010000039.1:52158-65867 GCF_036705045.1 Microcoleus sp. BR0-C5 | reverse complement strand
TTTTCTTAATTATCGTGATTTTTGGCTTTTTGGGGATTGTATTTTATCGTATTTCAATTTGAAGTGCGGAATGTGGGCTCAATTATAGATTACCAAACGCTTCCGAAGGGACTCTACTCGCTGTTTTGCCGTGGTATTGTCTGGATCGCAGGCGAGAGCTTGTTCGTAAATTTCCAAGGCTTGAGCTGTTAATTTCTTGCGCTCGTAGGCGTGACCCAGGTTGTTGAGAGATGTAACGTATTCTGGCTGCAACTTCAGGGCTTCTTTGTACTGGCGGATCGCGATGTCGTACTGTTCTTGGCCGAAGTGTGCAAAACCGAGGGCGTTGTATATAACAGCTTGATTTTCTTCGCCTTCTAAGTCTTTCGCTTTCAGGGCTTTTTGAAACAGGACGATCGCCTGAGAGTAAAGCTTCTTATCTAGATAGATACTTCCTAATTCGTAGTATTCCTGCGCTGTTCCTTTTTCTACCGTCAGTTTATTTTCTAAGCGTTCTAAAGACATTTCCAGGTTCCGAGTTGTGAGAATCTGGCGCACCACAAACCAGCAACTACTGCCCAGTATAGCTAGCAGGACTGTCAGGTAAACAATGAGCAAATTACTATCCATGTTTTTCTTAAAATTAGGTAGGTCTGTGGAAGGTTTTATTTATTTTAATTGGCTAGAAATCTCAGAGATTTGCCTCTGCAACTGTATAAAAAACACGGAAATAGCGATCGACCGGCCCGATCGCGATTTCTGAAAAAGCAAGAGTCCAGAAGTAAGAACAAAGAAGGAAAGTTGGTCTCAACCTCCTAAATTCATCAGGAGTTTTCCTTCTCTGGCAGACAGTTAAATCTTTCTTACTTCTGCTTTGTGCATTCTGAAAATCAAGGGAACTTTCAGGCTCCGGCTCGATTAGCCATTTCCACGACTTTACCGAATGTTGCCGGGTCAATGATCGCCATTTGTGCCAGCATTTTGCGGTTGATTTCGATGTTGGCTTTTTTCATGTTGCCGATCAGTCTGCTGTAGCTCGTGCCGTGCTGGCGCGATGCGGCATTGATCCGAGCAATCCACAGGCGGCGGAAATCGCGTTTGCGTTTTTTGCGATCGCGATAACCGTTACGCAGGGCCTGCATCACCCGTTGGTTAGCTGTGCGGAACTGTTTCGACTGTGCGCCTCGGAAACCCTTGGCTAATTTGAGAATTTTTTTGCGGCGCGCTCTGGCGACATTACCGCGTTTTACCCGTGTCATCTTTAATTTCCGTTAAACTTTACAAGTATGGAAGCATTAACCGCACGTTAGCGTCGTTGGTCTCGTCGATGACGACCAGCTTAGAGAGACGGCTTTTGCGAGCTGAACTTTTGTGCTGTAGCAAGTGGCTTTTGTAAGCTTTACGGCGCACAATTTTACCGCTGCCGGTCGCTCTAAAGCGCTTTGCGGCTGCTTTGCGAGTTTTGAGTTTTGGCATGAACTGGTGTTATTTGGACACAAGCTTATACCGTATCACGTTTGTGCTACTTTCTGCAAGGGAGATTTGCGGGTTGGGGGTGGCGCTGCATTTGCGGCGATATGCGGCGATATACAGGATGGGCGATCGGGTAATCTTGCGGTAGTTTGCTGTAGTTAACACCTAGTATAGAATGTTATACCCCAGTTGCGGTATCATTAAGCGTTCATGAAATTCAATCTCAAAAAGATTTAGTTCCACAGGTTCCGGCGATCCGAGCCGTTCCTTTTCCGGTCGATTTATTTGGCAATAATTAAACCATAAGTTTAGTGACGGACTTTGCAGCCACATATTAAACTTTTGAGTTTAATCATTACTAACTACCATCAGTAATCAAACAATTTAAGACGATTTTTATAACTGACTTATATGTTTCTATTACACGGTATATTTTAGCTATTTAATTAAGAAATACTAAGAAAGGTTCAAGGCGGTTGAAACCCCGTGTCGCTTGCATCTGTACTCTGAAGATACGCTCGCTTTCCGCGTCCCGTGTTTTTTTTGTAAATGTGGATCAGGGGTTTACGTCAGCAGTTTTTCATGCTCTGTTTTTTCTTCTTTTCTGGGGGGTTCGGTCTTTGAGTGGCTGCATTGTTAGTTAATAGGTTGTGTCAATCGATTTTAGATTTTAGATTTTAGATTTTAGAATTGAAGCATTGACTTGCGCGAGATAAACTCGGGGGGCAAGTTTCATCGGATACAGGTTTTTTATTTCTGGGTACTGATACCATTTTTTTAAAGATGTGATAGACTTGTGTAAAAAGTAAAGGAGAGAATTACAATGTCTGGTCGTCCTCATATAAAGATTACCTAATCTGTAGAAAGTTTGCGAGAAATACTCAAACAACAAAAGAGAATCCTAGCTTATAACAAAGTCCAAATGCTTTATTTATTTCAGTCAAAACAAGTAGAACCTGTGCGGGAAGTATCGGCAGTTTTAGGTAAAAGTGAGGCAACAGTTCATCGCTGGCTCTTTCAATATAAAGAGGGCGGTCTGGAAAATTTGTTAAAAAATCGGCAGGTTTTTGGTCGCCCAAAAAAGTTCTCAGTTGAAGTAGCAGCTTCATTGCAACAAGAGTTGAGAGACCCCGAAGGATTTCAGAGTTATAAAGAAGTTCATCTTTGGCTCTGGTTGATTAAAGGAATAGCCAGTAGTTACCCGGCTGTATATTATTTAATGAGAAAAAATTAAAAAGTAAATTAAAAATTCCAAGACCTCGCAGTATTTCTCAGAAATATACGGCAATTAATGAATTTAAAAATAACTTGCATCAACAGATAAAAGCTTTACTAGACAAAGCTTTACCTCAAGTAAACAAATATAAAAAAGTCACTTATTGGTGTAGTGATGAACGATAGGCTAGGACTACATACAATTCGTCGGCGCAAGCTGACGCTTTCAGGCGTAAAGCCCATCGGGAAGCATCAATGGAAATTTGAGTGTTTTTGGCTGTATGGGGCAGTATAGATCCCAAAACAGAAAAAGTTTTTTTTGGGAGTTTTCCCATTTAGACAAAGTTTGTTTTGGAGCATATTTACAACTTTTGTCAATACAATATCCTGAGCAATTACACATCATTCAAGTTGATAACGCACCTGCTCATAATTTGGACTCATCTGAATTACCAGACAATGTTATTTTACTATTTCAGCCTCCCGCTTGTCCGGAAGTAAATCCGACAGAAAGAGTATGGGAATATCTGAAAGATTTTTTAGCTTGGTCGGTGTTTAGTAATCTTGACGAACTCCGCATAAAAGTCCAGGAAGTTTTGGTATCCTTCACCGATCGTGTCATTGGTTTTCTCACCGGATGGTCTTGGATTTTACATTCTTTATCTCTATCGCATCTTTAAAAAAATGGTATGAGTCTGCTTTCGGAATGAATCCGGGGGCTTGTATCCTGGATGCTTTCGGTTCGTGTGCCCATCAGGGTGAACGATCCTACAAGCCAGACAGCGAAACAACATTCCGCGAAATGATCAAGCCGTCGCAAATGAATCAATATGAGTTTCAAGAATGGCTCTACAGCTACAAGCCTGCGTAAACCGTTGAATTTGTGCTGATTAAAAATCCTGACCGCATGTCGATATCGGCACTCGAACATAATAAATAAAGGAGGTATTTAAGCGGGATGGAGTATTAAACTCTCAATACAGGTCTTTCGGGATTTTCGGGATTGGGAACTAGACGCTGATTTTTGCAATCTACTAGCAAATCTAAAGTTTCTAACACAGTTTGACCGATTAGCACCATATCCCCTAAAACCATTGCCGCCTCAATTGTCTCGCGCCCTTCTATTTCAATGATAACAGGGCCTGTTAATCCCACTGTTTCTTGTCTGCCATCGGCATATTTTGCTATTTCTTGACTCCTAATTCTTAAACCGAGGTGTTCGCAGACTTCTACAGGAATAGCTGTGCGTACTGCACCAGTATCTATCAGTGCTTCTGCTTCGTACACGCGCAACAGATTTGGATTGAGCAATCCTCTCTTGACTAACTCTTCATCAATGGCATTCGTTAGCTTGACTTTGACTCGAAGTGCACCCATATTTTTGCTGGCTTGAGTTAGATCGCGATCGAGATTTATCAGATCGCCTCTTTTCGTCTAGAAAGTCTACCTTTGATTGTAGCAATAACTTATGGTAGTAAGGTTCGCAGTGCACACCCTAAAAGTAGAGTTTGTAAGTAAGTCTTACAGCGTATTCCAGGTTTAGGAAGTGCAGTAGGGACAAAGGCTTTCGCCCTGTCCCTACGGGGATCTATCACTCTTGTGGGGAGTAGGGGTTGGGCATCATGCCAGCCCTAAACATACAAGTTAAATGCACAACAGCTTACTCATCTTCTGCATAGATAAACCGATACAATTCGCTAGGATCTGGCTCAGCGCTTTTCTCAGCAAAATCGACTGCATCATCAATTACTGCTTGAATTTTATTATCGATCTCTTTCAATTCTTCAGCAGTTGCCAAAGTTCGATCGATCAAATCAGCAGCCAACTTCTTAATCGGATCGCGGGGGAACCAATATTCCTTCTCTTCCTTAGAACGCAACTCATCAGGATCGGCCAAAGAATGGCCGCGAAAGCGATAAGTCAAAGCCTCAATCAAAGTCGGCCCCTCGCCGGCTCGGGCCCGCGCTACAGCTTCTTTCGCCACTTCCCGCACCGCCAAAACATCCATCCCGTCAACCTCAAAACCAGCCATGCCAAAAGCATGAGCTTTCTTGTAAATCAGTGGGTCAGAAGTAGCTCGCTCGTGGGCCATCCCGATCGCCCATTTGTTGTTTTCCACAACATAAATAATCGGCAACTTCCACAAAGCCGCCATATTCAAACATTCAAAAAACTGCCCGTTATTTGCAGCACCATCGCCAAAAAAACAAGCAGTCACGCCATCGGAACTCTCATCCCCCAAAGCTTCGCGCCGGTACTTCGATTGAAACGCCGCCCCCGTAGCTACAGGAATCCCCTCAGCCACAAAAGCATAGCCCCCCAACAGTCGGTGTTCGGCAGAAAACATGTGCATCGAACCGCCGCGGCCCTTCGAGCAACCAGTTTCCTTCCCGAACAACTCCGCCATTACCTCCCGCGCCGGGACGCCCGCGCTCAAAGCGTGAACGTGATCGCGGTAGGTGCTGCTGACGTAATCGGTGTCATCCCGGCGCATCGATCGAATCACGCCAGTAGAGACTGCTTCCTGACCGTTGTACAAGTGGACAAAACCAAACATTTTGCCCCGGTAGTACATCTCAGCACACTTGTCCTCAAAGTAGCGCCCCAAGACCATATCCTCGTAGAGCATTAAGCCCTCATCCCGAGAAATGTTTACGCTTTGCGCGTCAAAAACTGGTAAAGTCCGTTCCTGAACCATAAATAATTAATACCCGACGATCGGCTTCCTTGACATCTAAATTTAAACCGAGATGGGACACAACCGCAGCAGAAAACGATCGGACCTTTGCTGTGCAGCAGTTCACCAATTGTTAAAATGAGTTTGGCCATCGGGGCGGATTGCCGGGACTGGGAGAACCAACTCGCATCTAAACCCCATGCACACGAATGATATAATTCCATTACTCTCAAACCCGAAAATGCTCAAGAGTCAAACTACTCATTTAGCTGACGGGCAGTGGGCCTTTGCATTTTCCTCACTGTAAAACGCCCTAGAGGGAAAAAAATCAGAGGATCTCTACGGCAAGTCCAACATACCGTGAAGGGGGCCGTTGGAAGCCAACACCAGAATTTTTGATTTGGTTTGCGGGAGTATGTCACTTAAGATAGGCTAATTCAGTTGCTAGCGCTTTGGGGAAGTGGACAGTGTTAATTCCACTAGATTACTACCGGATTTTGGGTCTACCGATTCAAGCTACTGCCGAACAGTTGCAGCAGGCTCACCGCGATCGAACTTTACAGCTTCCGCGCCGGGAGTATTCCGAAGTTGCGATCGTCGCCCGCAAACAACTGCTCGATGAAGCCTGCGCCGTTCTGTCAGACTCAGAGGGGCGCAAAGCTTACGATGCCAGTTTTTTAGCCAAAACTTACGATCGAGAGTCGGAAGCCGCACAGGAAGCCAAGCACCAGAGGTCAAAAACCTCAGCAGGCACGGCCACCTTCCTGCAAGACGCAGGAGAAACCGCTCCGGCAGAGTCCAAGGCTTTAGAGGCTGCTCCCGACCCCCACACTCCAAGTATTGAAATCGATGACAACCAATTCGTAGGAGCCCTGCTCATACTGCAAGAACTGGGAGAATACGAACTCGTACAGAAGCTGGGTCGCCCGTATCTTAACAATGGCAGCATCGCGATCGCAGAAGGTCGTTTCGGCGACAAAGATCTCGTGAGGCCAGATATAGTTTTAACTGTCAGCCTTGCCTGTCTAGAACTCGGCCGCGAACAGTGGCAGCAAGGTCAGTACGAAAATGCCGCAAAATCATTAGAAGCAGGTCAAGAATTGCTGCTGCGCGAAAGCCTATTTGCAAGCGTGAGGGGTGAAATGCAAGCCGACATATACAAACTCCGTCCGTACAACATTTTAGAGCTATTATCGCTTCCCGAAGAAAAAGTCGCCGAGCGTCGCAAGGGACTGGAAATCCTGCGAGAAATGCTTCAAGAACGAGGCGGTATCGACGGTTCGGGAGACGATCGATCGGGTTTAGGAATAGAAGACTTCCTCCGGTTCGTGCAGCAAATGCGTAAACACCTAACCAGCAGTGAGCAGCAGGCGCTATTTGAAGCCGAAGCCGGCCGCCCCTCCGCAGTCGCCACTTACCTCTCGGTCTACACCCTGTTAGCCCAAGGATTTGCTGCCAGACAGCCATCAATGATCCGTCGGGCCAAGCTGATGCTGATGCAGCTCGGTCGCCGCCAAGACGTTCACCTGGAAAAAGCCGTCTGTTCCCTGCTGCTGGGCCAGACAGAAGAAGCCAGCAGAGCCCTGGAACTCAGTTCGGAGAAAGAACCCCTGGCCTTCATTCGCGAACATTCCCAAGATTCACCCGACTTGTTGCCCGGACTGTGCTTGTACGCCGAACACTGGCTACAAGAAGAAGTGTTTCCCCACTTCCGCGACTTGGCCAACGAGTCAGTGTCCTTGAAAGACTACTTTGCTGACCCGAAAGTACAAGCTTACCTAGAAGCTTTGCCACAGGACGCAGAAACCGCCAACGAATGGGTCGTCGTGCAGCCCCGCGCCGGCAAGCTCCCAGGGCGACTGCAACCGACAGCAGGCCGATCGCCCGCTGCCATACCCGCACAGCCACCCACAGCCAAGCAGGGAGCCAGTACAGTCACCTTGACCCCCGTACCGGGCGACGCTTCTACCGCAGCCTCTGGCGCGAAATCCCAGGGAACGGTGGCCGCGCCTAGCGCTGTTGCCCCCGTGTCTATCCCGATAGCTACAGTGCCACACCCTGCTGAATCGACTTCCAAACATCGCAGACGCCAACATTCAGGGCGCAGCGGAGCCAGCGGCAAGGGGCTAAAGGGCGATTTGGTCGATCGAGCGCGCACCAAGACAGCAGAAATTACCGCCCAAGTCAAGTCCATGCCTCCAAACAGGCTGGCTTTGTTTCTAGTCGCAGGTGTCCTGAGCCTGTTACTCCTGTGGTTAATACTCAGTCTGTTGGCTAGCGCGATGCAAGCCCTATCGGGCCCCCTCCAAGGAGAGCAAGCCCTCGTCCGCCTGGAAGAACCGCCCCTAGAAATCCCTGCCTTGGCCGCGGCCCCAGAGCCTCGCGCTGCAGGCGCAGTGTCGGGAGAAATCACTGAGGAATCAGCAAGAGACTTAGTTCAAGGCTGGCTATCGGCAAAAGCAGCGGCTTTGGGCCCCAATCACGCTGTCGAAGAATTAAAGCAAGTTCTGACAGAACCGGCTTTGTCTCGCTGGCAATTGATGGCAGAAGCTCAACAGCGAAACAACGCGCACCAGCGTTATGTACACAAGCTGGAAGTTAATGGAGTTAAGACGAATCCGACTAATCCCGATCGCGCCCAAGTAGAAGCCCAAGTCGCGGAAAAAGCCGAAGTCTTCGATCGTTCTCAACTCGTTTCTTCGCGCAACGAAAACCTGCGGGTGCGCTACGACTTGATCCGTCAAGAGGGACAGTGGCGAATTATGGATTGGCAAGTGATTAAGTAAGGAATTGGTAATTAGTAATTGAGGAGAAGGAGTCAGAAGTCAGAAGTCATATTATGTCCAGTAGATTACGCCTAATAAGGTAGGGGCGGGTTCACGAAAAATATCTGCCAATAATTGACAATCTCAAAAACCCGCCCTTTTAATCGCTCGATCTCGATCGGATATGATATCAGAAGAAAGAAGACTGAATTAAGCATACCTATGCCTGAAGTCAGGGGTAACTGTCACGGAAAGAATTTTTTGCGAACCACGATTAAAATCGCGGGATTTAAAGCTCGATTCTCCATCCTGTCCCACAGAAACTGTTCTGGATTCTGGCTCCTGAATTCTTCGTAATTGGTAATTTCTGCTTGCTAATTACTAATTCCCAATTTCTAATTATGAGGTGAGTTTTTAATAGCAAAAGCGGGAGTTTTGAATTGCAGATTATTGTTGAAGGCTGGCGTTTTATTTATCATTCCTATTGCGTAGTCAATCAATTTCAACTGCTGGAAATGCACGCGCGGCGCAGCTATCCCGTAGGGAATCGCCAGCGAGGAAAAATTGAGCTTTTCCACCGCGATATGCCCTACATTGACCCAGCTTGGGAGACGAAAATTAGTTTGTTCGATCGCCCAAATGAAACATTACTTCGCAGCATTAAGAGCCCTGCGGTAAATCAGTCAGCCGATGTTACCCTGCGAATGTACTGCCCGTGGGACTTCTCGGCATCCAGCAGCGCTCAAACTTGGGTATTTGCAGCCACAGAATGGGGGATTGTTACCAGTACAGTATTGCGGGGGATGGGGGTTAAGTCGATCGCCCAAACCGCGGTTAACTCAGAAACGAAAATTATTACACCTTCAGCTTGGTCAAAAGCTGGCTTAATTCGCAGCGGAGTTGAGGCCGATCGCATTGCCGTTGTACCTTTGGGAGTCGATCCTAAGATTTATTATCCTGCAGCGGGCGATCGGCGTCAATCACTGCGCCAAAGTTTCGGCTGGTCAAACTATTTTATATTTTTAAACATTGGAGGGCAAACGGATCGCAAAGGTATTCGCCCTTTATTAAAAGCCTTCGCTGCGGTAGTTGACAAATATCCAGATGCGAGATTAGTTTTAAAAGGTTCAGAACTGCTTTATCCGTCCAGAGACGAGATTGCCCAAGCCTGCCGAGTTGTGTTCAACGATGCGGAAAGAGCGAGGGTTTTACCAAGATTAATTTATACGGGTAGCCAGCTATCTTTTGCTCAAATAGCAGAGTTTTACCAAGCAGCAGATGTTTATGTTTCTCCCTATTTGGCAGAAGGTTTTAATCTGCCGGTGTTGGAAGCAGCAGCTTGCGGTTTGCCGGTTATTTGCACTGCGGGCGGCCCTACGGATGATTTTACGCGATCGGACTTTGCACTGCAAATTGAAAGTAAATTTATGGCTGTGGCGAGGGAGGGGGAAACTTTATTTATCTTAGCTCCTGAGTGGGAACATTTGACTGATTTGATGCGAAGGGCGATCGAACAGCCTGGAATTGCTGCGAAAGCGAGGGTTGCTGGCCCGGCTTTTGTGGCTGAAAATTTTACTTGGAGGCGTGTAGTCGATCGATTGCTTGAGGTTATGGGAGGAGATAAAAAGAGAGAGGAGAAGTCTATTTTTGAGCCAATAATTTTGTAGTTTGGGCGTTTCAAGCCCTAGATAGGGTTTTAGGTATTTTCCGGCGTACCTGCCATCTGGTAAGCACTTTCAGCAGCAAGTTTCAATCCCTGATAGGGTTTTAGGTATTTTCCGGCCAACACGCGCAACCTGAAGCTAAGCCAGCTAAACGTTTCAATCCCTGATAGGGTTTTAGGTATTTTCCGGCTTGGCTTTGATGGGGATGATATTGATTTTCTCATTAACGTTTCAATCCCTGATAGGGTTTTAGGTATTTTCCGGCGAAAGTACCTCTAAAATCGGCTTGAAGACTGTAGAGTTTCAATCCCTGATAGGGTTTTAGGTATTTTCCGGCAAGGTCGAGATAACAGTTGAATTTTTCAGTTTCGTTTCAATCCCTGATAGGGTTTTAGGTATTTTCCGGCTCACTACGCCAACGCGCAATCCATCGTCAGCCTCTTGCTGAGTTTCAATCCCTGATAGGGTTTTAGGTATTTTCCGGCAAATATCGACGACATTAAACTCGAAACAGTCTAAGTTTCAATCCCTGATAGGGTTTTAGGTATTTTCCGGCGCACTTCCGCATCGAGGTTGTCACCCATCAACTCGTTTGTTTCAATCCCTGATAGGGTTTTAGGTATTTTCCGGCCCGATGGCGACCCGCTACCGCCACCGATTTGATGCAGGGTTTCAATCCCTGATAGGGTTTTAGGTATTTTCCGGCACCAGTTGCGATCACATCCATCAACATCCCCGCGTCCGGTTTCAATCCCTGATAGGGTTTTAGGTATTTTCCGGCGAAAGTGAAGTGGGCGATCGAATTCTGGAGACGACGGGGTTTCAATCCCTGATAGGGTTTTAGGTATTTTCCGGCGTGGCGAAATTGACGTGGTAATTTTAGCGGCTCCGTTTCGTTTCAATCCCTGATAGGGTTTTAGGTATTTTCCGGCTTTTGCTCCACACATCCAGCGGCCGATGGTATTGACCTCAGTTTCAATCCCTGATAGGGTTTTAGGTATTTTCCGGCATGAATTTCCAGGAGATTCCGAAGACCCAGCAGCCGGAAGTTTCAATCCCTGATAGGGTTTTAGGTATTTTCCGGCTCAAAATATTAATCTGGTACGAAGAAAACGATGAGGTTTCAATCCCTGATAGGGTTTTAGGTATTTTCCGGCTCTCTTTAACACTTTTTATTCGACTATACAAAAGGTTTCAATCCCTGATAGGGTTTTAGGTATTTTCCGGCTGTAATAGAATTGCCAGCAGCTTGCCCTACTAAGTTTCAATCCCTGATAGGGTTTTAGGTATTTTCCGGCTCAGGTTCGCTGGAACAATTGTCTGGGTCTGTTCAGTTTCAATCCCTGATAGGGTTTTAGGTATTTTCCGGCTTGAATTTACAAAAGCTGTCGAAATTAGCCAAACCGCCCGTTTCAATCCCTGATAGGGTTTTAGGTATTTTCCGGCTGAAATCAGTCCGCCAAGCAGCCACGGCTGTGAGTTTCAATCCCTGATAGGGTTTTAGGTATTTTCCGGCTTGGATTTCAAGCTATAGATAAATTTATCTTGAAAGTTTCAATCCCTGATAGGGTTTTAGGTATTTTCCGGCTTAATTTTTGAGCGCATTGAGGAGTACCCATATACTTTGTTTCAATCCCTGATAGGGTTTTAGGTATTTTCCGGCTTAATCAGACTCCAAGTAATTAGCTGCCCAGCTAGGGTTTCAATCCCTGATAGGGTTTTAGGTATTTTCCGGCGTAGCCTATTGTCTAAATATTAGCCACGTTCATGTTCAAGGTTTCAATCCCTGATAGGGTTTTAGGTATTTTCCGGCTAGCGAATCCCAAGTTTGGGGCTGTTCTATTTAGTTTCAATCCCTGATAGGGTTTTAGGTATTTTCCGGCTAGGATAGAGTTTAATTCACAATTTTAGTCTTTGTTTCAATCCCTGATAGGGTTTTAGGTATTTTCCGGCTCAATATGTCGGCTTATGCAAACACCACTCAAAAGTTTCAATCCCTGATAGGGTTTTAGGTATTTTCCGGCGTTACCTGCTGCTAGTTATTTTGGATTGAAGAAGCTTGTTTCAATCCCTGATAGGGTTTTAGGTATTTTCCGGCCCAAAATGCAACAGATGATCGAGGTACTAGCCGCAGTTTCAATCCCTGATAGGGTTTTAGGTATTTTCCGGCATGAATACAGTCACAAGCACACCAACCAATATTCGTTTCAATCCCTGATAGGGTTTTAGGTATTTTCCGGCCAGATCCTGGTGAAGACTTTGCCACAATCAAATTTCGTTTCAATCCCTGATAGGGTTTTAGGTATTTTCCGGCGCAACGTTCAAGAGGTAGCGCTTCCGAAAGTCGAATGTTTCAATCCCTGATAGGGTTTTAGGTATTTTCCGGCATTCCTCACACTCTCCCCCGATTCTGCCGCCACGGTTTCAATCCCTGATAGGGTTTTAGGTATTTTCCGGCGTTAAATGTTTTGGATTGTTTTGGATTTTATGGGTTTCAATCCCTGATAGGGTTTTAGGTATTTTCCGGCCATAGATAGGTTGCTGTTAGGAAGTCGGCACGATGTTTCAATCCCTGATAGGGTTTTAGGTATTTTCCGGCACAAACAGCACCCGCCCCGCCCCGCATCATTGCAATGTTTCAATCCCTGATAGGGTTTTAGGTATTTTCCGGCTTGAAACTTTTTAAATTTAAGTTACAGAAAAAAGATTCAAGGTAGTTTCAATCCCTGATAGGGTTTTAGGTATTTTCCGGCTTGTACTCCGGTCTGGATAGCGCCCCATATCTGTTTCAATCCCTGATAGGGTTTTAGGTATTTTCCGGCTTTAAATTGCCGTTTATATAAGCGGTTGCGACGTATGTTTCAATCCCTGATAGGGTTTTAGGTATTTTCCGGCTTAGCCCGCCGCCTGCCGATTTTCCGGCTTCAAGTTTCAATCCCTGATAGGGTTTTAGGTATTTTCCGGCGGAATGATGCTGTTGTCATTGCTATGGTGTCAAATAGTTTCAATCCCTGATAGGGTTTTAGGTATTTTCCGGCTTCGATGGTCATGCGGCGCTGGAAAAATATACAGGTTTCAATCCCTGATAGGGTTTTAGGTATTTTCCGGCCTTACTGGCCCTTCATCGGTACGCTAGCCCCCAGTAAGCAAACGTTTCAATCCCTGATAGGGTTTTAGGTATTTTCCGGCGTAGGTACATCCGCAGCTTGTATTGCAGATAGTACGTTTCAATCCCTGATAGGGTTTTAGGTATTTTCCGGCTCTACATAGTAACGAAAAACCACCACTTCAAATAAAAGTTTCAATCCCTGATAGGGTTTTAGGTATTTTCCGGCCTAAAGGTATTATTTACTATGTATCGAGCAATAAAGTTTCAATCCCTGATAGGGTTTTAGGTATTTTCCGGCAGCCCGTTCCAGAAGGCAGGGTATATTTGGTTTTCAAGGTGCAGTTCCGTGAATCTAAAATAAAAGTACCATTCCAGCCTTCGGCTTGTCAATACCCGATTTTCCATACTCACTCCAAAACCTTATCCTGTAAAGCTTTCAGACTTTGCGTCCGTCTTTTTTTCAGACTAGGGGCATCAAACTCTTGCGGAACATGAGTTTGAGGCGAAAAATTTGATACCCCGATTTTAACACCTACCCATTCACGGAAACTAAGCAAAAAATATTGTGCGATCAACGGGATCTACGCCACCAATATGTTCGATCTTAGCCTGACAGCAAGCGCACAGCGGAAAAAACCAAATACTTTTTTTCTTGGGTTGGAAGACTTGGTTCGGCATGGCGATCGTAACTTAGACTTGAGTCCTAGCCTGCATCAATCTCATCAACTGGTTGGATGACTTGGTTCAGTGTGGCGATCGTAACTTAGACTTGAGTCCTAGCCTGCATCAATCTCATCAACTGGTTGGATGACTTGGTTCAGTGTGGC
>NZ_JAUBTR010000039.1:3945-52058 GCF_036705045.1 Microcoleus sp. BR0-C5 | reverse complement strand
GATCGTAACTTACCATACTCAGTCTCACTCAATTCAGCACACTCTTACGTATCGTCAAGTCAGAATCTCAATCCTAAAGATCGTAACTTACCATACTCAGTCTCACTCAATTGAGCACACTCAAACACACTATACTACATCCACTGCCCTAAAGGGAAGCTCAAGGAAAAACCAACAACCTAGGGCAATATAGCCCTAAAAGAATACTTAAAATTACCAAAAAAACACAAGGATTCCGCCCAGCAAAAAACAAATGGATTTAAAAACCACTCCGATATCTTTAAAAAAAAAACTTAGCTCATGTTTAATCGCTAATCGAGTTATACACTTATCTAAAAAATTTTACTAAAAAGCCAGATAAAATGTTCCAAAATCTAGGTTTATCAAAATCCATGTTTGAGCAAATCACAGATTAAAATTTAATTTTGCTGAAATGTGATTTTAATTGCTAGGAGTTATCCATCCCGACTTATTCAGCCAAAGCTAAACCTTCAATAAATAGCAAATTCTTACCTACCATATTTGCGGTATTTATGCTTCTATTTTGCAAAAAATATTATTGGCTACTTGCCGAAAAATTCCCCAAATTAACTTAAAATTAGTAGAGTGGCATTTACCTTAAAACTACCTATGACAAAAGCCGAAATTAGCACCAAAAATATCACAGTTCCTAATGGAGATTTGCAAATAGCTGCATACCTAGCCCAGCCAGTCTCCCCAGGACAATTTCCCGCAGTTATCGTAATTCAAGAAATCTTTGGCGTCAACTCGCACATCCGCGAAGTTACTGAAAGAATAGCAAAAGAAGGATATGTGGCGATCGCCCCAGCCATTTACCAGCGTCAAGCCCCCGGCTTTGAAACAGGCTACACCCTCGAAGCCATCCAAATCGGCAGAGAATACAAAGAAAAAACTACAGCTTCCGAACTTCTCGGCGATATCCAAGCCACCATCGATTACCTCAAAACTCTACCCTCTGTCAAACCAGAAGGTTTTGGCTGCATCGGTTTCTGCTTTGGAGGACACGTCGCCTACCTCGCCGCTACTTTGCCCGAAATCAAGGCTACAGCGTCGTTCTACGGCGCCGGTATCGCCACTCTAACCCCCGGCGGCGGAAGCCCCACGATCGCCCGCACAGCAGACATTAAAGGCACTCTCTACGCCTTTTTTGGCACTCAAGACGCCAGCATTCCCTTAGAACAAGTTGACCAAATCGCCGCAGAATTACAAAAACACAGTATTTCTCACCAAATTTTCCGCTACAATGCCGATCACGGCTTCTTCTGCGACCACCGCGGCAGTTACGACGCTACCGCAGCAGCCGACTCGTGGGTGCAGGTGAAGCAGCTATTTCATCAGCAACTTCAACCAGCCTAGAGAGTGGGAGATGGGGAGATAGGGAGATGGGGAGAGTGGGAAAATTTTTTCTACTGACGACTGCCAACTAAATTACTGACAACTGACAACTAAACTGACATGAATTCCAAATCTACAGGTTCTCAAAGCGCAAAAGCATCCTTTTCAATGGATGATTTTGCTAAAGCCCTCGAACAGCACAATTATGAGTTCCAGAAGGGACAAGTAGTGCGCGGCAAAGTGTTCGAGTACGACTCAAACGGCGCGTATGTTGATATCGGCGGCAAGTCTTCGGCTTTTTTGCCGATCGAAGAGGCTGCTTTGAGAACAGTAACGGATTTGTCGGAAGTGGTTCCGCTGGACGAGGAACGGGACTTTTTGATTATCCGCGAACAAGATGCAGATGGCCAAGTTACCTTGTCTCTGCGGCAGTTACAAATTCAGCAAGCTTGGGAAGATTTAATTGAATTGCAGGAAACCGGTAAAGTTCTTCAGGTGCGGGTTTCTGGGGCGAATAAGGGCGGCGTGACTGTAGATGTTCAGGGAATGCGCGGTTTTATTCCCCGATCGCACTTAGTGGAACGCGATAACCTAGAATCGCTGATCGGTCAATCTTTGAGCGTTAATTTTTTGGAGGTCGATCGCGAACGGGAAAAACTCGTACTTTCCCAGCGGATGGCCACTCAATCGAATGCCTTCAAGGATTTGCAAATTGGTCAGTTGGTCGAAGGAAAAGTCAGCAGCATCAAGCCTTTTGGCGTGTTTGTGGACTTGGAAGGAGTTAGCGGTTTGCTGCACATCAAGCAAGTTAGCCAAAAATATATTGATAACCTTGGAAAGGTGTTTGCTCCCGGTCAACCCCTGAAAGCGATCGTGGTTGACCTCGATGAAAGTCGCGGCCGAATTTCACTTTCTACTCGAGTACTAGAAAATTACCCAGGGGAAATGGTGGATAAAATGGCGGATGTTATGGATACGGCAGAAGAGCGATCGGAACGTGCTAGAAAGACTCTTTCTTAAGTCTTGATCTAATTACAACCCCGACTTCTTTAATAAGTCGGGGTTGTAAGAGTGCGATCGTTTTACGTTTAATTAAGTTGATTTACTTATTTGGGATTTTACATCGACTTCTTATACCAGTTTCCCAAAAAAATCCCACTCTAGCAATCCTCCCATCATTTGTAAAATTCTTACTCCCTCCCCGAACCCGCTCTGAGGGTTGGGGTGGGGTAAAAAATTTACGACTCCTCCAAGGATTGCTATATAGGCTAACTCCAAACCCCTATCCAGTAAGTTAATACTTATCGCCAACTAAAAATCAAAAATCAAAAATTGTCTTACTTCTTCCTTTGACTATCTATAGCGGTTCTCAAAAAAGTGAGGTATGCCCTATGCCCACGGAGGCCTATGCCCTATGCCCACGGAGGCCTATGCTCTATGCCCACGGAGGCCTATGCCCATGAGTACCTCATATGAGAGTTCAAAAGGCTATAACTCCCTTTTAGCGTTCCTTATTTAACCCCATTAGCTACTACTCCCAATACTTTAAAATCGGCTACATTTAGTTGATCTAAAGCTTTGTTGACCAGACCGCGATCGGTTTTTTCTATTTTCACTATCAGCACTGTACCATCAGTTTGAGAGGCTAGTAAATGACCGTCTGCTAAACCAATTAAAGGTGGCGTATCGTAAATTACTAAATCAAATAAGGCTAGGAATTGTTCCATTAAATAGTGCATCTTTCTCGAAGAAAGTAATTTAATTGGATCAGAGGGAATAGTACCTGCAGTGAGGACAAAAAGATTGTCATCGTCGGGTAATCGCTGAATAGCCTCATTTAAGCTTAAATCCGAACTTAAAACATTACTTAAACCTTTCATGTTTGATAAGCCAATGTATGTGTGCAGTTGAGGCACACGCATATTAGCATCCACTAATAATACTCGTTTACCAACAGCAGAAGCAGTTTTAGCTAAATAAAGTGCTACAGTGGACTTACCCTCACCTTTAATAGTCGAAGTGATGGTTAAAGAACTTATTGGGTGTTCCGCATTTAATAATTGAATATTTGTGTATAAGTAGTGAAATGCCTCTACCACAGGAAAATCTTTGTAATTTGAAACTATTATTCGTTTTAAGCTTGCACTGTTAGTATTTGAACTTACGCTAGTGAATTTAGCGGGAACACTTTCACCTCTACGAGATTTAATTTTCATCGCTTTGGCGATCGGAATGACTCCCAAAAGAGGGCGTTTAGTTGCTGATTTAATTTCTTCGGGAGTATGGAAAACAGTATTTAAAACTTCTACTAGGAAACCTATAGCAATGCCTAGTAAAGTGCTAATAACGAGCGCGATTGCTAAGTGGCGACGGGTTGGTTTTTCTGTTACTGGGTAAAGATCACCATTTTCGTTTGTGATTAACTGTGGTTTAGATATAATTTGCCAAGAGCCATCAATTTGACCAGCATCTAGTTGTAAAGCTTTTTGTTTTTCTAGGAATAGTTTGAGAGTATCTTTAGCTAGTTCTAGTTTTAATTGTAGGTCATCGTAGCGACGTTGAGCTTGGGGCATTTGAGTGATTTTTGCTTGCAGTAAATTTTGGCTATTAGTTATCAATCGCTCGCGAGCTTCCAACTGTTTTAGTTGTGATTGCATCTGCAAGAGGACAGTATCAGCTTCTTTTTTGATTAAATCACGCAAACTTTGCTGCTTTTCCCGCAAAGATTGAATGGGAAGGCTATTTTCATAAAATTGAGTAGAGCTTAAAGCTAATTGCGACTCTATTTCATTTACTTTGCTAATTAAATTTTCATAGGATTTGGGGCTAATATCAACAATCCAACGATTATCGCCCGTTAACGCTCTTTTTTTGTAGCTTTCATATTGAAGCCTACTTTCTGCCAGTTGTCCTTGCACTTCTAAGCGACGATTAGTTAAATTATCGAGCTGATCTGATAGGCTGCGGCTGCGTAGTTCGGGTTGATTAAAGTTATACTGAAGCCTTAACATTTGTAATTCTTGTTGCAATTTATCGACTCTCTGCTGGAGTGGTGGCATTTGTCGGTCAATAAAATCACTACTTTGTTTGCTAACTTTTAAACGCTCTTGGTCCATATATTCTAGGTAATATTTTGCAGTTTCATCCAGCACATATTGGATGCGCTTGGGATCTCGATCGCGGTAGCTAATATCTACGAGCTTAGTACCCCCCTGCTTCCCATCTCGCAAGAAAGTAACACGTTGGATCGTCAAGCGGTTGTTGAGATTTTTATAGTCAAACTTGGGATATTTTTTCTGCAACTTATTAACTAATGGTAGTAACACTTCGGGGCTTTTTAAAACCCGCGATAAACTTTGATAATCCACCGAGGAACCTTCTTCCGCTGAGGATTTAATTTTGTTTAAGTCTGTGATGCCTAAACTGTTATTTTGAGCTTGAACCAAGAGCTTTGATAGGCGATTGTCAGCCGTAATGGGTTCTGCTAAAACTGTAAATTTTCCTTCATACTCGGTAATAGATTTTTGGGAAGCCTTGAGCACGAAACTACCGCTTAAAGTAGCTATGCTGGCAGCTACTATGCCCATCACCAGAAGGCGACGTTTGACGACAGCTAGTACCCAATTCATATCAAGAACTTGGTCATCCTCTGCTGGGGTACTAGCTAGGTAATTAGCGGAGGGAGCAGACAAATATTGACCATTAAGGTCATTCTTGAGGGAAGACAACTGTTTTTTATCCATAGCAAAAATGTTATTTAATTCCTAATTTCCGAATAGTCTGAGTAGCTCTATGAGTCGGGTGGGAACGAGAATTCCACCAATAATATTATTAACTGGTGAGAGAACAGTGTTAATGTTGTCTACCAAGATAGCATTCCTCGATCGTGCCACTATAATTATGTCATTATCTTGAATCAGTGGATTGCTTTGAGCGTCGATTCCTTGATTCAAATTAATGGGTACTTCCGATCGGGATATAGTGCCATTAGGATTCAGCCTGATCAGTTCCACATATCTAGAGTTAGCGCGATTTTGTCTGAAACCCCCCGCACTCATAATGGCTTGATTTAAGGTAGTATTAGGAGGTAATTTGAGTCCACCCGGAGTATTGACTTCTCCGATAACGCTCACTTGCACAGTCGCCGGAGCAAAGCTAGCAGTAGCTAGAACAGAAACTTCTCCGGGGTCGATCGCCGTCGCTGTCGGGACAAAGATGATATCCCCTTCTTGTAGTATAGTATCTTGAGAGGTATCTTGTTCTTGCAAATATTGCCAGAGGTTAATAGTTCTAATTTGTTGTTGGCCACTTCTAGTATAACGTTGGAGTTGGATTTGCCGAATATCAGCGATTGA
The DNA here is from genome assembly GCF_036705045.1 of Microcoleus sp. BR0-C5. Lineage (NCBI taxonomy): Bacteria > Bacillati > Cyanobacteriota > Cyanophyceae > Oscillatoriales > Microcoleaceae > Microcoleus > Microcoleus sp. BR0-C5. Next base: position 46,347 of record NZ_JAUBTR010000039.1, on the reverse strand, counting down.
TGTGATTCCACCAGCTAGTTGTAGAGCTCGAATGATGGTCGGTTGTCCGCTGGTTCTTTCACCATTTCGGGTATCACCACCAATGGCTACATATCTACCCGGACGCTTCACCTCTCCGAATACTGAGACATTACGGGGTTGCTCTGCTGGTATAGAAAAATTAGATTCACTAAGTTGATTTGTTTCTGCTAAATTAATAGTTTCTTGAGGGGGAACCAAGATTTGATCTCCATCTCGCAACGTGATATCTTGGCTGCTCTGACCAGTTTGTAAATAATCCCACAGATTATAAGTGATAGTTATTTCTTTGTTAGCCGTGAGCCGACGCCGCACAATTACTCGTCGAATATCAGCGCTAGCTCGAACACCCCCAGCTTTTTCTAAAGCTTGAGGAAGCGTGGGAAACTGAACTGATGGTGTATTTCCACCTCCATTAGCTAGGGGCAATGAGTAGGATCCGGGACGACTTATTTCACCAGACAACCAAATATTGAGCGGGCGGGCAGCTTGTAAGCTGATGGTAACTAAAGGTCTTTTTACGACCCGGCCATAAGCTCTAGTGATAACTTGGGCTGCCTGGTCTAAAGTTAATCCTTGAAGGGAAATACTACCAATAACCGGGATTTGAATAGCTCCCCCAGCGGGAATTTGATACACCCCACTAAGCTGAGGCAGATCGTAGATATCAATTCTAATATTGTCTCCACCACCTAGATAGTAGTCAGTATTAATGCTTATTGTGGGGGCTGGGGACTGAGCGAGGTTGGTTTGAGGGTAGGAGAGAGTGAGTACCAGCGCCAGTAGTGGCACTTGTAAGGCAGGAACGGTAAGCCATTTCATAGGTAGTAACAAATTTGATGATAGAGGTAAAGCCATGAAAGAGATTTTAAGAGTGCCGATGTTTGCGTTGATGCTTTTTTGTTTAGCGGTTGTCCTCTGTGTGACTATTTATATTTTAGTCGCACGTCATCCCAAATTGGGTCTCACATTAGAAAAGATTTTTGTGGGGATACTTTTTTTTACCATCACTGGTGGTTCGGGGCTCATAGCGATGCCCTTTACCAAACTCCATCCTAAAGTTTTATACAATTTAGAAAGTACACCCCCAACGATTATTGGTCAAATTGCCATTTATGGGACCATGATATTAATATTATTTCCCCGATTAACTAAAACTACTAAAAAAGCAGTTTATGTAGTAATTAAATGGATAGCAGGAGACATTTTTTTAGGTTTGTTTTTGTTGATTATGACTTTGTCTGGCTTGTGGTCAGAAACTCCTGAAATTACTTTTCGGGCTATTTTTGCTATGTGGGGAGTAACACTGGTTTCTATTTATGTAGGGAAAGTGTATAGTTGGTTAGAAATTTATGGATTATTGAGATGGCTAACAGGTTTATTAGCTTTATGGGGAGTTGTGAAACCAAGTCCAGCACTGGACGGTTGTTGGACAGGAGTTTTTGGCCATAAAAACCCTTTTTCTTTTCAAATGGCTAATACAGCTTCTTTATGGATTTTATATGCTGTTAAAGAGCGTAAATATCGATATTTATCATTATTTATAACTTTAATAGCGTTAGTAGGATTGCAAAAAGGTTGTAGTGGTGCTAGTCGGATTTTGACAATAGTATTAATCAGTTTGTGGAGTTATTTAGCACTATTAAAAAAATTACCTGTTAAATGGGCTTTTCTCTGCTTTATCTTATTTTTGGTGGGGAGTATAGGTATAAGTATTTTGGTGTTAAATAATTTAGAGGCTATTATTGTGGATGGTTTGAACAAAGATATGACTTTAACGGGTAGAACCGATTTTTGGCCTTTAATTATTGATCGAGTTAATCAAAATCATCCCCTATTTGGTTATGGAATGGCAGGATTTTGGCAGCCTTGGCGTGGCTTGGAAAACCCAGCCTACGGAATTATGGTAGTTAAATCGGGTTTTGTGCCACCCCACTCTCACAATGGTTTTCTTGATATACTTTGCGAACTGGGTTGGGCAGGATTATTGTTGTTTATTGGGTCATTTTTTAATAATATATTTAGAGGTATAAAGTACCTAGTTAAAGAAAGTTTTCCAGAGTCAGGTTTGCCTTTGTATTTATTAACATTTATGCTAATGACCAATTTGACAGAGGGGGGACTATTGGGGGTTGGTACTTATTGGTGTTGGTATGTAGTTTTATCGGTAAAATTGAGCTTAGATAGGACAGCTAAGGATAATCCACAGGGATGATGTCAGCGTTTTGTCAGGCCTATTAGGAGAATCTTTAAACAGAATAGGCATATCCCCGACTTCTTAAAGAAGTCGGGGCTTTAACACCGATCGCATTTTACGTTTAATTAAGTGGGATCACTGAATATGACTCGCAATTGTTTCACTCTCCACCGTTGCTTCCACTGGCCAAGAATTTTCTATCTCTACTGTTTGTTTCGGCTGATAAACTGCCAAGTCGAACCAGAAAGTCGTACCCACATTAACTTCGCTAACTAAATTAATTTTAGTGTGGTGCTTGTCAATAATGTTTCTGACAATAGAAAGACCTAATCCCGTTCCTTCTAAAGTGTGTACTCGGTTTTCTACCCGGAAAAAGCGATCGAAGATTGCTTGTTGGTCTTCAGGATCTATGCCAATTCCAGTATCAGAAATTTCGATCCGCACTACCGGAAAATGTTTGGCATCCGGTGACAAGTTTTGCTTCCCGGATTGACCGTCTTTGTGGGTGGGCGCCTCCGACTCTAGCAAATACGCTCGAATTGCCACCTTGCCGCCGGACTGAGTAAATTTTAAGGCATTTCCTACTAAATTTGCAAATACTTGCAGTAACAAATCGTAATGACCTAAAGCAGGGGGCAAATAGGGGTCAACTTCTTGCTCTAATTCAATGCCTTTATCCTTAGCATTTAACTGATAAGTCCGCAGGGTTTGTTCCACAGCTTGCGGGAGGTCAACAGCTTCCAAGTGATAAACTCGGCAGGATTCCAGTCGCGACAAGTCTAACACGTCGTTAACTAAACGAGTTAGTCGATCGGTTTCTCGATTGGCAATTTCTAGGAATTCCCGGCGCTCACTTTCTAGAAGGTCTTCTCCGTACTCGTGGAGAGTCTCGATAAAAGATTTGATATTAAATAAAGGTGTTCTCAATTCGTGAGAAACATTGCTGATAAAATTGCTTTTAGCCTCATTGAGTTCTACTTCGCGAGTAATGTCCTGCACTGTCATTGCAATGCCTTTGAGACTTTCCCGGTAATTTCCAGAACCTTGATGCTTGGAGGTTTGCTCGTAGAAAGTACACTCTACAGCTACCGGGCGTTGTGGTTCGGTACAGGTATCTTCCTCATGGCGGATACAGCTTCTGCACAGCGGTTCGGCACCGGGCGCTTTGTGCAGAATGACTGTAGTTAAAACAATCCGAATTGTACGGTTAACTGGTTCGCTCATCGAGATGCGAAATTCGCCGCCTTCGCGATCGCCTGCAGCTATTTCCTGCAAAGGTCTAGCCAAGTCCTGCTGCACTTCCGAAGGCAAAATGTTCAGAACATTTACTCCGAGCGCATTTTTGCCTTCCCATCCAAAAATCCGCATCCCCGTCGGATTAACTAAAATCACCTGCAAATTTGCGTCTAATAAAAGCGCGCCATCAGCAATCGTTGATACCAAAGTTTCTAACTTAGCTTTTTCCGCTGTCAGCTCTTCAATATTTTGTTCTTCATAACTTTCGAGTTTCTGGGCCATTTCATTAAAACTGCCGATCAACTCACCCAATTCTCCCCCTAAAGGCAGGTCAACTCGCTGCTTAAAATTCCCGCTGGCAATGTTTTTGACCCCGAAAACTAATTGTTTGATCGGCTGAGTAATTGTCAGGGCATTAAATACAGCTCCCAAAATTACCATCACCCAAATAGTGACAAATACTGCTAAAGTGACATCCCTTGTCAGATTTGAAGAGATAACTGCTGCGGGATTTGGGTTAATGCCGATCGCCAAAACTCCCAAATATTTGTCTTCATGAATTAACGGCACAAATACATCGGTAACTTCTCCATCTGGCGTCAAATGCTGCCGCACCAAAGGCAAAGAAGTTAAATTTCTCGCCTCAATATCGGCGAGAAAATTATCGGGAAGTTTGATCTGGCGGCGCAGTGTCAGGGAAGTCTCCACCTCGGATTCCGAAAAGGGTATCCCCAGGAAAATATCTCCCGCTTCGTCTGCGTAAAGCATATAGCGAACGCTGGAGGTGCTGCTGTAAAATTGGCGGGAAAAGCGGGCGACTTCGGAGCGATCGTTTTTGGCAATCAGCGGCGCCACATTTGCCGCCAACAGCAGGCCGAGGTCTCGGCCGTAACGAGTATCGTTAAGTCGGGCGTCTTGCTGGATAGTATTCACGGCCCAGAATGTCAGGCCGCTCATAATTAACGACACTACGAGGGTAGCACCGGCCATCAGGCGGGTCTGGAGGGTAAAATCCGACCACCAGCGGGCAATAATTTCTCCGATTTTGTTTAGTATGGCCAGCATTTCACCAGTTCACCAGTTCAATATTAAAAGCAAGATCAATTCAGTTGGCTCCCGATCGAATTTTCTGCTGCGACTTGTCCGCTACCGCCACCGCAGAGATACCAAACTTCATTGTTACATTTCTACTTTGAGATTGCTTGGCTTTCGGATGGCGGCCGATGTCGCCATTCCTAATTTTTATCGCCCAGAGCTCGGCGGCCGATGTCCCGACGGCAGTAGACCCCTTCAAATTGGATACAATCAACTGCTGCATAAGCTTTAGAGATAGCTTGTTCCAAAGTTTCTCCCGTCGCAGTGACGCCCAAAACCCGGCCACCGTCGCTCACCAACTGCTGGTTCTTCAACTGGGTGCCGGCGTGAAACACTTCTGCTCCTTTGGCTTCAGCTTCCTCGATACCTGTGATAACTTTGCCTTTTTGATAACTTCCAGGATAGCCCCCAGAAGCCAAAACTACGCAAACAGAGGCCCCCGACTTCCAGCTAATAGAATATTCACCGAGACGCTGCTGACAGCAGGCGAGCACCAAATCCTCTAAAGGAGTTTCCAGCAGTGACAAAACCGCTTGAGTTTCGGGATCTCCGAAACGGCAGTTGAATTCTAAGACTTTGGGTTCTCCGTCGGGGGTAATCATTAAACCTGCGTAGAGTACACCCCGGTAGTCAATTTTGCGTTTTTGCAGTGCTGCGAGGGTGGGTTCGAGAATTTCTTCTTGAATTCTTTCCATGAGTTCCGGGGTGACAATGGGGGCTGGGGCGTAGGCTCCCATACCGCCGGTGTTGGCTCCCTTGTCGCCTTCGCCGATAGCTTTGTGGTCTTGGGCCGGCAGCAACGGTTCCACTGTGATGCCGTCGGTGAGGGCGAGAATCGAGACTTCTTGACCTGTTAAGAATTCTTCGACGACGACTCGGATGTTGTCGGTGCCGAATTCGCCTCGGAAAATGGTGTTGATGGCGCTGTGAGCCATTTTGACGGTGGTGGCAACGGTGACTCCTTTGCCTGATGCGAGTCCGTCTGCTTTAATGACTATTGGGGTTCCTTGTTCCAGAACGTATGCTTTGGCTGCTTCTGCGTCTGTAAATACGGCAGCTTTGGGTGTGGGGATGCCTGCTTCGAGCATCAATTCTTTAGCCCAGGATTTGCTCGATTCAATTTGGGCGCCGGCTTTGGTGGGGCCGAAAATCATCATTTTTCGCTGTTGGAAATAGTCGGCGATGCCTAGCGATAGTGGCAATTCGGGGCCGACGATGACTAATCCGATGTTGTTGACCATCACAAAGCGTTCGATGCCTTGGAAGTCGTCGATGTTGAGCGACAGATTCTGACAGCCTGGGGTGGTAGCTGTGCCGCCGTTGCCCGGTACGCAGAATACTTGTTTAATCCGCGTAGATTCTAGCAGTTTTTTTGCGATCGCGTGTTCGCGACCTCCGTTTCCCACAACTAAAACTTTCACAGTATCCTCACCTATAAATTTTGTTCCCTGAATGTCTGATTTTCAGTGTTGGCATCTGTCTATCTGCTTTTTGCAGTGCTGTCAATTATGCCATGCTTGGCGCTAGGGAATTGCTAGATGTGGCACTTTTCTGGAGGAGTGGGGTTCGACGGCTGTTTCTCAATGGCTGAGAGCGTGCAATAATTAAAGACTTTAGCTGCCCAATTTTTCGGGGTTCTGCCTCGATTTAATCATGCAATTAAAACTATTTTCGGGCTTTTAACTCTGCAATTACTGTAATTGAGCCAGGGCCAAATAGCGATAAGATAGGCTGGTTAACTTTGCGGAATTTTACTCACATGAAATCAAATCCAACCGCTGCGAGTTCGTTTGTCAAATTTAAGCGGGTGGGCGTTGTCGGCGGCGGCCAGCTAGCTTCGATGATGGGGGAGGCTGCTAGGGCGCTCGGTATTGAATTGGTAGTACAAACTCCCCATGCTACCGATCCGGCAGTTTCTGTTGCTGCTGGTGCTGTTTTGGCTGCTGTTGATGATGTTTTGGCTACGGCTCAATTGGCGGCTGGTTGCGATGTTATTACTTTTGAAAATGAGTTTGTGGATTTGGATGGTTTGCGACCGCTAGAAGAGCAAGGTGTGTTATTTCAGCCGAGTTTGTCGTCGCTTTCTCCTTTGTTGGATAAGTACGTTCAGCGCTGTTATTTACAAGGTTTGGGTTTGCCAACTCCGAGGTTTTGGGAATGGGATTGCAGCGCGGATTTGCCCCCGGAATTGTTTAAGGCGGTGGCGATCAACTTTCAGGAAATTTTTGTTTCCGACAGCGTGCAGATTGTAGGAGACTCGGAGGCAGGATCGATCGACTTTCCCTTTGTGGTCAAAGTTCGCCGCCACGGTTATGACGGCCAAGGTACTTTTATTGTTAAGGATCGGGGGAGTTTGGAGTCAATTCGTGCTAAACTCCAAGGTCAGTCTTTGCTAGTGGAAGAGTTTGTGCCGTTCGATCGCGAGTTGGCTGTGATTGCAGCTCGATCGGCAAATGGGGAAATTGCGATTTATCCGATCGTGGAAACTCAGCAGGAAAATCAGGTTTGTCATCTGGTGATTGCGCCCGCTGATATTTGTTTAGAGGTGAAAACTGAAGCTTGTGCGATCGCCCGCACTCTCCTCAACAGTTTGCAAGCTGTCGGCGTCTTCGGCATTGAATTATTTTTAACCACCGATAATAAGCTGTTAGTCAATGAAATTGCACCCCGCACCCACAACTCGGGACATTTTACCATCGATGCCTGTGAAACTTCACAATTTGAACAGCATTTGCGCGCAGTTTGTCAACTGCCTTTAGGTAATTCGGCTCTGAAATGTGCAGGCGCTGTCATGGTAAATTTGCTAGGCTACGAGTCGGCCCAGTCCGATTATTTAGCAAAAAGAAAACAACTGGCACAAATTAGCGGTGCTTTTGTCCATTGGTATGGTAAGAAAGAATCGCGTCCAGGCCGCAAACTCGGTCACGTTACAGTTGTGTTCGACGCGGACAAGGTGGCTCAGGGGCGATCGCAAGCACTGGCGATCGCTCAAACCGTTGAATCTATCTGGTATGCAAGTTAAATTGCTCGAAGCTTGCCAAAATCAGGTTAGTTGGTATATATTAAATAAAGGTTCTACTGCGACGTTGGTGACTGCCAATAATGTTTTTTTGATCTATAACTCTTAACTCTCGGGAATCAAGATGTTTGGACAGCAGTAAACTGGGCTTGTACCCAGAAACTTTAAGTCCGAGCCAACGGTACCCACCTGGTAAAATACCAGGTCAAAAGCTGAGGTAAGACGGCGTTGCGGGGAGCCATTAAAAATTTGATTGAGATAGGCGCTGTGAAATATAGCTAGTAGAGGTAGGCGGGAGTTAACCTACCATTGACTATTGCTTCAATGCTTGGCCCGAATAAGCCCATTTGAAGGGTTTAGCCATTGTGTAATTGAAGTAATAGATGAATTCAAGGAGAGGTAGTCCTGCATAGCAATGAAAATCCAGCGTTTTAATTGATAGATAAACTGGCGTTATACTCATGAATAAAATACCAAATAGCCCCAATATGATTGGAGAGTTTTTTGGAGAATGAAAGAGTTTTTCTCACCAATCTAGATATTCTGGTAGTGCCCTGAAGGAAAGGATGGAGTAAACTTAAGCTACTATTAGAGAGAAGTGTTTGCCATTGGTGATATGACAGTAGAAATTAATTCTTGCCCCAATTGTGACGAGCGAAGAAGTTAGTCGTAATGGTCAGACTCGGCATGGTAAACTTTCACTACAAATGTCGAGAATGTGGTCGTCAATTTGTTCTAAATCCCGCGTGGAAAGCTATGGAGAAAGAACAACAAGATTTAATGCAGCGGATGCTACTTGAACGTATTTCTCAAGCCGGAATTGCTCAGGTATTACAAGTGTCAGAAGATACAGTGCAGCGGTACGTAAATGCCCGAGCTGTTGTTGAAGAGAAGCAAGTGTCGCGGAGTACCAAGCCAAAAAAGCGCCTGAATGTTCAGATGGATGAGTTATGGTCGTTTGTGGACAATAAAGGCAATCAGCAGTGGGTCTGGCTTGCATTGGATGCCCAGACTAGGGAAATTGTTGGTGTACATATTGGAGATCGTAGCGCAGTATCAGAAGAGTGCCTTATGGAATTCCATGCCACCTGTTTACCGTCAATGTGCTGTAATTTATACTGACCATTGGAGTGCTTATGATTCTGTATTGCCCAGTAAACGTCATTATAGTGTAGACAAAGATAGTGGTTGTACCAGCTATATCGAGCGATTTAACTGCACCATTCGACAACGAGTATCAAGGGTTGGTGAGAAAGAGCTTATCCAACTCTTAGAAATTGGAAAATCATCGGGCTGCAATTTGGAGTTTTGTGCATCATTATAATGCTAGTTTATAACTCGCTAATGCCTACTTTTTTTTGAATTCGGTTTTGTTTTATCGTCTTGATCCTTTCCTTCAGGGCACTACCGATTTCGAGAAAGTCAACGCAGGGGAAGGTACTCAGATGGCTGGGAAATGGTTGCAGGAATATTTAAAATAAAAACTCCCCTACTACGTTTTCCCCGCGAGGGGACTGAAACTTTAATAGAGAAATTCTTTAGGATGTTATCAAATACGAATTCAGATTACGAATCATTACTACAGCGGGCGATCGCGATCGCAGCAAAAGCTCATGAGGGGCAGGTTGATAAGGCAGGCAATCCCTATCTAGATCATCCGCTATTTGTGATGGAAAATGTACATTCTCTAGAGCAGAAAATCGTAGCGGTTCTACACGATGCTGTCGAAGATTCTGAACTTACACTTGAGCAACTTAGAAGCGAAGGTTTTCCTGAAGTGTTAGTCTCGGCGATCGCGGCGATTACCAAAATAGAAGGAGAACCTTATGCAGCTTATTTAGAACGTGTGATTGCCAACCCGATCGCATTGCGAGTCAAAATCGCTGATGTTACTCATAACCTTGATATTCGTCGCATCGCCAATCCAACAGAGGCAGATTTTCAACGCATTGCCAAATACAAAAAAGTCCTCAGTCAGTTGCGTGCCCCCTTAAAGTAATTATTAACCGCAGATATCCGCCTTCATCGTGGCACAGGCATCTTGCCTGTGCGATATCTGGGCATCTTACCTGTGCGATATCTGCGGTTAAAAAAATCCCCAAATCTAAGCCATCACCATCCCCCCATCCACATTAAAAACCTGCCCGGTTATATAAGCCGCCGCCGCATCTGCCGCCAAAAACTTGACCATCCCGGCAACTTCCTCAACTTCCCCATATCTCCCCAGGGGAATATACTTCAAAATCTCATCAGACTTCACATCCTTAGTCATATCTGTAGTGATAAAACCCGGTGCGACTGCATTCACAGTAATCCCGCGACTCGCCAACTCCTTCGCCACAGTTTTAGTAAACCCAATTACCCCAGCCTTCGCCGCACTGTAATTAGCTTGTCCCGGATTGCCCATTTGCCCAGCAACCGAAGCAATATTAATAATTCGGCCGCTTCGCTGTTTCAGCATGATTTTACTGGCAGCTTTCGCACACAAAAACACGCCGGTTAAATTCAAATCAATTACCGCTTGCCAATCTTCCAACTTCATCCGCAATAGTAAAGTATCGCGAGTAATGCCGGCATTGTTCACCAAAATGTCAATCCGTCCCCATTTTTCCATGACATTACTGGTGAGTAAATCTACTTCCTCAGTTTTCGAGACATCTGCTGCAAGTGCCACAGCTTCTCCTCCAGCAGCGACTATTTCTGCTACCACCTCATCAGCAGCAGCACTCGAACTCGCATAGTTTACGGCGACTTTAGCGCCCTCTGCTGCTAGGGTTAAAGCAACGGCGCGGCCGATTCCCCGCGACGCACCGGTCACGACAGCAACTTGACCCCGCAATCTCTGAAAAGTCTCTGGTAATAATTCCATAATTGTATCCTCGCAATCTACCAGAGAATTTTGCACTAAAATCGAGCCAGAACCCAAAAAATTATTTTGTCTTATGGCAGTTCAAAAACAGTTCAGCAGTTTTGAGGAGTTACTATCGGGCTCTGACTTGCCCGTGTTGGTAGATTTTTACGCTACTTGGTGCGGGCCTTGTCAGATGATGGCACCGATTTTGGAACAAGTGAGTGGTCAGATGAAAGACAAGCTGATGGTTGTCAAAATTGACACCGATAAGTACGAACAGTTGGCGTCGCAGCATCACATTTATGCTTTGCCGACTTTGGTGTTGTTCAAAAATGGCGCTGAGGTCGATCGCATTGAGGGAGTGGTGCAAGCGGCGCAGTTGATCGATCGAGTGCAACCTTACTTGTAACCGGAGTCAATTATCTCACACGTAGGGTGCGTCAGCCAATAGACATTTCCCAAAAAGATATTCAAGAACAGGCAGGATGCCTGTTTTACAACAATTATGGGAGATGTCTAATATCTGATCAATTATGAATAAGATAATCCTAGTTGACGCACCCTACTGATGAAGACTCCCAGCCACGCTATTATCAATCTGGCAATTCTCGGCAAACCGCAACTGCCGCAAGCTAATCTCATTATTGCGATCGGCGGAATTTTGCCGGATATTCCGATATTTTTATTTTACGTTTGGGCGAAATACATTGCTCGCTTGCCCGCAGCTACAATTTGGTCAAAAGCATATTATGAGCCTTTTGTGCAAGATATTGTGGCTCTGTTTCATTCAATTCCCCTTGCGGTTATTGGTTTGCTAATTGCTTATTACTTTGGCTGGCACAGTGTGCAAATTTTGTTTATCAGCATGATACTGCACTCTCTGGGAGATTTGCCTGTCCACAATGACGACGCTCACCGACACTTTTTTCCGTTCAGCAATTACCGTTTTATCAGTCCGTTTTCTTATTGGGATAGGAAGCACTACGGGTCAATTGTTTCTGTGGTGGAAATGTTGTTAGTGCTGCTGTCAACTTACCGCGTTTTTGGTTTTGTTAATTCTTATGTTGGAAAAACGTTGTTGATTTTGGTGAATGGTTTTTACTGGGCTGGCGCGGTTTATTTTCAGGTGCGACATTTATTTAAATAAATTCACTTCCCAAAGATGAAACATGAATTCAAAATTACCAATTAGCAATTAGGAATTAGCAATTACCATATTGTTAACTACGCCGAATATTAAAACAACACCAATCTTGGCGCTTCCACAGAGTAGCGACAATCCAGCCATGCTGTTCGAGAGTGTCAGCAATTGGCTTAGCTTGTTCTAGCAAAATGCCGCTGAGCACGGCCCAAGTAGTCGGTTTGCTAATTGCAGTGAATTGCGGAATTAAATCAATGATTACTTCTGCTAAAATGTTGCATATCAAACCGTCGATCGGCTCATCTACCATTTCTTTCAAGCGATCGATACTTCCGAGCTCTGCAACCAACTGCTGAGAATTAACGCGGTTGAGTAGTCTGTTGCTAATGGTCGATCGCACTGCCAAAGGATCAGTATCCAAAGCATAAACTTTTGTAGCGCCCAACAACACCGCGCCGATCGACAAAATACCCGATCCGCAGCCGATATCAGCAACTACGCACTCTTTGTCATCAAAACCGAGCCGCATTTCCAGCGACTCCAGACAAAGTTGAGTAGTAGCGTGAGCACCGGTACCGAAGGCCACACCGGGATCTAAACGCAAAATGACGCGATCGGTATCAGTCGGTGGGGGCAGCCAGGCCGGATTAATTAAAAAGCGATCGCCCACTTCTTGAGGCTGCCAGTGCTCCTTCCAAGTGCTGCCCCAGTCTTCGTCTTCAATCAAATCCCACTGCATCGCAGGTAGGGGCAAACCTGCACACAGAGCATCTTGACGCAGCCACAGAGACAAAGCGGCCAAATCCAGCAATCCTGCCTGTTCTTCGGGCAAATAAGCCGACATCAGGCAGGAATTGCTTTTGATCTCAGTAGCAGTTCCCCGACAGTTAAATCGTTCCAGACGCCAAAAGATGATATCTTCCAGCGCCGGATCGCAAAGAATTCTAATTTCCCACCAGCTATGTGCCATAACGATTTTAGATTTTAGATTTTAGATTTTAGATGGGGCCAGGGGAACTGGAGACTGGGAAGTGGGGAGTGAGGAAGGAGGATTGGCTAATAGAAAAATTCCCGCTTTCAGGCCAATTACCAATGACCAATTACCCATTACCAATTATCAGCCCTGGCATCCAAAATCTAAACTCCAAAATCCGTCAAAGATTTACCGTGTAAGCATCCCGAATTCCCGGAACTTTTAGGATCTCCGCCAGTATCCCTTCTGGTAGAGGGTCATCGAGGCTCAAAACCATCACCGCATCGCCTCGCACGATTTTACGGCCTACCTGCATACTGGCAATATTGACATTAAAACTGCCCAATTGGGAACCAATTTTGCCAATAATCCCCGGCATATCGCGGTGCAGGGTAAACAGCATATGGTGAGTGGGGGAAACGTTGACTGGGAAATCGTCAACACTGGTAATCCGAATTTCGCTTTCGCCGAGCACTGCACCTGTCACGGTGTGTTCGCCGAGAGTTCCCTTGGCGGAGAGGCGCAGAGAGCCTGTGTAGTCGCGAATTGAGGCGTCTCTGGTTTCGACGACGCGAATTCCGCGTTCTTTGGCTTCAATGCTGGCGTTGACGTAGTTAACGCGCTCTCGCAGGGCTTGGGAGAGCAGGCCTTTGAGGGAGGCGACGACTACGGGCTGGCTTTGGTTGCTGGCCAATTCGCCTTGGAGTTGGACGTTGAGGTAATCGACTCGGCCTCCGGCTAGCTGGCTGACGAGGTTGCCGAGGGTTTCGGCGAGTTGCAGGTAGGGTTTGAGTTTTTCGATCGAGTCTGGGTAAATTCCTGGTATGTTAACAGCCGATCGCGCCGGCAATCCCAACAGTACATCGCGAATTTGTTCGGCAACGTCGATCGCCACATTCACCTGAGCTTCCGCTGTGGATGCTCCCAAGTGGGGCGTTAGCACGATGTTTTGGCCGACATTCCGCAGCGGAGAATCAGCTTCAAGCGGTTCGTGTTCGTAAACATCGATCGCTGCACCGGCAATCTGGCCTGATTTTATCGCTTCTGCCAGGGCTGCTTCATCGATGATGCCGCCTCTAGCGCAATTAATAATCCGGGCCGTGGGCTTCATTTTCGACAGCACCTCAGCGTTAATTAAGTGCAGGGTTTCCGGCGTTTTGGGGATGTGCAGGGTGATGTAGTCGGATTCGCGCATCAGCAGTTCGAGTTCTACCAAGCGGCAGCCCAACTGGTCGGCTCTTTCGGTCGAAATGAAGGGATCGTAGGCCAGCAGTTTCATGCCCATTGCTTTGGCTGCGGCGGCGAGGTGGGAGCCGATTTTACCCAAACCGACGATGCCGAGGGTTTTTTTGTAAACTTCTACCCCGATAAAGCGGTTGCGTTCCCATTTACCACCTTTGACAGATGCGTTGGCTTCCGGGATATGGCGGGACATCGAGAGCATCATGGCGATCGCGTGTTCGGCGGCGGCGATCGTGTTGCCTTCGGGGGAATTGACGACTACAATTCCTTTGCGGGTAGCGGCGGGTACATCGACATTATCTACGCCGACGCCGGCTCTGCCGATGATTTTGAGTAGATTGCCAGCTTCTATGATTTCTTTGGTAACTTGGGTGCCAGAACGGATCATTAAAGCGTCGTAATCTGGAATAATTTTTACCAGTTGTTCGGCTGAGAGTCCTGTGTTTACGTCAACTTGCGCGACTTGGGAGAGGATGTCAATTCCGGCTTGGTCGATCGGATCGGATACTAGAACTTTAGGCATAGCAAGCAATTGAGTGCAATAGTAAAAATAGACTGAGCGTTGGCGAGCTCAAAGTTGAGACTTATGACTTAGAGCAGTATCTAACAGCTCAGCTCAAGCTTGCCTTTGTGCAGTTTGAATTGTATCTGTATTCGGTCAAGGTCGGCCGTTTTTTGCATGAAATATTTTAGCTTTGCGGGCGATCGGACTCTCTGACCGTCTGAAAATCCCCCAAGTGCTTAGCTAGTATGTCTTTTCGGGCTATAATAGACTTTGGCTATTCCAGCCTAACTATCAGGAATTGTTTTCTAATGAATTATCTTATCGCCGTACTGCCCGATCGAATGCAAGCCGAAGCTGCCTACTGTGCTCTGGAGAAAGAAGGCTTGCCTATGAAGCAAGTGAGTATTTTGGGCCGCGGCTACAAAACTGCTGATGAATTTGGCTTGATCGACCCGAACCAGCAAGCGAAGAAACAAGCTAAACTCATGGCTATTTGGCTGATTCCCTTTGGCTTTATTGCTGGGGTTACTTTCAGCTTGATTACTGAGTTGAAGACTTTTGCCTGGGCGGGGGAAATTGGCGATCACGCGATCGGTGGTGTACTCGGTGCGATCGCCGCTGCGATGGGCAGTGTTTTTGTTGGAGGCGCGGGCGGTATGGCTTTTGGTAGTGGCGATGCTTTGCCCTACCGCAACCGTTTGAATGCGGGTAAATATTTGATTGCGGTTAAGGGTACTGATGATTTGACTGGGAAAGCTGCGAAGATTTTGCAGCAGTTTAAACCGGAAAATATCCAAGGTTATACAGAGACTTAGTTGTTTGTTAACAGTTGACTGTTGACTGTTGACTGTTGACTCGTGTAATATTTGGAGGCAGTTATGGAATCACAAACTATCGCCCTACATTCTCCCCTAGAATTAACGCTGGAATTAACCGACGAGCAGTTTTTTCAGTTGTGTATAGACAACCGGGATTTGAGATTTGAGCGGACTGCTAGTGGAGGATTAATTATTAGAGACTGTTGGCGAATCAATAAATGGCTTCACCCCTCACCCCTAAAAATAGTGGTTCTAGACTAAATGTCAAATTGACCATATAGCCATAAACTACCAATAGTGAACGGAAATACTGCCTCCCAGAGGTGATGGGTAACACCCCCTGCGAATTCGCCAACAGTCTCTTTCAACCGCCGTCTTATCTTTTCCCGCTAATTGATGGTATAACCTATGAAAATCCTCCACGGGACTTGGATTCCTCAAGCAGAAGAGAATTTTATTCAACCTGGAACTTTTTGTCTTTGGGTTGAAACCACTCAAAAGAAAAAACAGCCTGCTAAGGTTCATCCCCGACAATTGGAGACGGCACAGTTAAGAGAGTTTCTAACGAAAGAAGCCGGGATTCAACTGTCAGCAGTCAGCAATACAAGTGCGATGGGGCGAGAATACGCGATCGTCCCTCGGTATTTTTTACTGCCCACTGCAGACAACCAGCCGTTGCCCTCTTTAGAACTAGCGCGATATTTAGAGACAGAGTTACCCGAAACATTTGAGTTGGAGTATTGGGAAGTTAATTGTGTGTCCATTGCCACCCACACTTTGACTAAAGTATTGAATGATTTACATTTTATTGCCATCTACGATTTAGCAGAAGTTCAGTTTGGTTCAGACTTGCTATTTTGGTATCACTACACCCAAAATTTTAAGCAAATTGTTCTGAAAGATCATTATATTCCGGCGTTGCGCTATCGAGAAACTGCTCCGATCGCGATCGCACCCATCGAAACATCCGAACCCGCTGAGAAAGCCACGCGCGGGCGTAAGAAAGCGGGCGAGACAAAAACCAAAACAACTGCAAAAACTCCAAAAACACCTGCCAAAATTGCACCCAGCTTTGAGATTTATCCGGGATGGGAAATTGTTTCAACACAGTACGAAACTGATTTACAACGCTATGTTGAATGGATGCCTTTAGTTTGTGTGTCCGGTTTTCGGAAGATCCAGCTAAAAGATACACCAAAGTTCTACGATCGCGAACGGTTGCTGCGGCATTTTTCCGAGTGTGCGATCGCGGAAATTGTCACTCAAACCCCCATCCCAGCATCGTTTGAAAATAAGATTGCGGATTCTTTACTCCAAATCTGCCTCAACCAAACACGAAAAATCGCGCCAGTAAGCCTTGAACAATACCGGCAATGGCAAACCTGGCGCGATCGCATTACGCGCAATCAATCTGCTGACTCATTCTCCCTCTGCTTTCAACTACAATCGCCCGAACAACCTGAAGAGGCTTGGGTTTTAGAGTTTCAGGTGGCTGCGAAAAAAGACCCATCTCTGCGGATGCCGTTGCAGGATTATTGGCGATCGCGATCGACTCAACAAAAACAGTTGCAAACACAATTCGGAGACAACTTTGAGCAACATTTGCTGACAAATCTCGGCTACGCTGCCCGCATTTATCCCCAACTTTGGCAAGGGTTAGAAACCGACGAACCTGCTAACATTTCCCTCAGCTTAGATGATGCCTTCACCTTCCTCAGCGAGTCCGCTTGGGTATTAGAAGATGCCGGATACAAAGTGATTGTCCCCGCTTGGTGGACGCCGAAGGGACGGCAGCGGGCGAAGATTCGCCTGCAAGTCAAAGGGAAGGGCAGCAAGAGCGCTGCAATCAAGGGCAAGGGATTGTTTTCGGCAGACTCCTTGGTGGAATATCAGTATGAATTGGCGATCGGGGGTGAACGGGTTAGCGAACAAGAATGGCAGGCGTTAGTAAATAGCAAAACACCGCTGGTGCAGTTCCGAGGACAATGGATGGAACTGGACAAAGACAAGATGCAGGAGATGTTGGAGTTTTGGAAAAAACATCGCCAAGAAAACCCCGATTTAAGCCTGATTGACTTTATGAAGTTGACGGCAGAAGGAGAAGCGAGCGAACAGTTGGAGGTTGAGCGCGATCGGGCTTTGTCGGATATGTTGGAGAAGCTGAACGATAAAAGTAGGCTAGAGTTAATTGCAGATCCAGCAAAGTTTCAGGGCAAGTTACGGGATTACCAAAAGCGCGGCGTTTCTTGGTTGAGTTATTTGGAAAGTTTGGGATTAAATGGCTGCCTTGCCGATGATATGGGTTTGGGTAAATCGGCGCAGGTAATTGCTAGATTATTGCAAGAGCGGGAAGTTTTATCTACTACAAAAGAGACAGAAAAAGCGACAAAAAATGCGGTTTTACCCACGCTACTAATTGCGCCCACATCCGTAGTTGGTAACTGGCAAAAGGAAATGGAAAAATTTGCTCCAGAATTGCGATCACTGATTCACCACGGCCCTCAACGTTTGCAAGATGCCAAAGCATTTAAAGCCGCCGTCCAAGGTTGCGATATGTTGATTACTTCCTTTACCTTGGTGCGAAAAGATGAGAAGCTGTTGAGCAGCGTAGCGTGGCATCGCGTGGTAATTGATGAAGCGCAGAATATTAAAAATCCGAAAGCGGCGCAAACAAAGGCGATCTTAAAGTTGCCTGCTACCCATCGGTTGGCGCTGACTGGAACACCCGTGGAAAATCGATTGCTGGATTTATGGTCAATTTTTAATTTCCTCAATCCGGGCTATCTGGGTAAAGAGACGCAGTTTCGGAAGTTGTTTGAATTACCGATTCAAAAACATGGGAGTCGCACGCAATCGGCAGCGCTCAAAAAATTAGTAGAACCTTTTATCCTGCGCCGTCTGAAAACCGATAAGTCGATTATTCAGGATCTCCCCGACAAAGTTGAGCAAAAGCTCTACTGCAATCTTACCCGCGAGCAAGCTTCGCTTTATGAAGCGATCGTGAAAGAGGTAGAACAAGAAATTGACGCGACGGAAGGGATGAAGCGCAAGGGGATGATTTTGGCGACACTGCTGAAGCTGAAGCAAATTTGTAACCATCCGCGCCAGTTTTTGCAAGATGAAAGTGAGTTTACACCAGAGCGATCGCACAAATTGGAACGGCTGATCGAGATGATTGAGGAAGTCAAAGCAGAAGGCGAAAGTTTATTGGTATTTACGCAGTTTACAGAACTGGGAAGCGCGTTGGAAAAATATATTAAACAAACGCTACATTACAACACTTACTACATCCACGGGGGAACCAGTCGCGAAAAACGGGAACGGATGATTTCAGAGTTTCAAGATCCAGAGTCTGAACCTTCGGTATTTATTCTGTCACTGAAGGCGGGCGGCGTGGGAATTACGCTGACAAAAGCCAATCATGTGTTCCATTTCGATCGCTGGTGGAATCCGGCAGTGGAAGATCAGGCAACGGATCGGGCGTTTCGGATCGGACAGCAAAAAAATGTGTTTGTGCATAAGTTTGTGGCAATTGGCACTTTGGAAGAAAAGATTGACCAAATGATTGAGGACAAAAAGAAATTGGCAGGGTCAATTATTGGTGCGGATGAGTCGTGGTTAACTGAGTTGGATAATGAGGCATTTAAGAAATTAATTAGGCTCAATAAAAATGCGGTTCTAGATTAGGAGAAACAACATAAGAGTGGGAGAGGGGGAGAGGGGGAGAGAGGGAGAGGATTTTTGATTGTCATCGAAATATACAATTTAAATGCAGAACAGCTTATGTCACAATTTACTCGGACTTGGTGGGGCAATAAATTTATCGATGGGCTGGAAAAATTTACCGATTCGGGGCGACTCGGACGGGGACGTTCCTATGCACGAAACGGCAAGGTAAAAAGCTTTGGCATGAATGATGGGTTAGTGATGGCAGAAGTGAGAGGCTCGGTTAATCCTTATTTTGGGGTTTATAAGGAGCCTCTGTACAAAACTAAAATTGAGTTTGAGCCGATTAGTCAGGCAAAGTGGAAAGTGGCGATCGCCCAAATGGCATCAAAAGCCAGCTTCATTTCTCGGCTGCTGCTCAACGAAATGCCCGACAATATTGAAAAGGCTTTTTCACCCCTCGGATTGCACCTTTTACCCAGCAGCCGTGAGGACTTTAAAACCACTTGCTCTTGCCCAGACTATAGCAATCCCTGCAAACATATTGCCGGAGTTTATTATTTGGTGGCAGCAGAATTGGACAAAGATCCATTTTTACTGTTTGAACTGCGCGGACTTTCTAAGGAAGTGCTGCACCGCGAATTAGCAAAAACGCCTTTGGGAATGGCGCTGGCGGCGGAGTTGACGGCTGATGCAGCGGCCCCTGTGGCGGTGGATTCCTATTACACGCAGGCGATCGCCAGTGAGGCGCAAACGGTGAGCCTGAAAGAGTTTTGGCATGGTGCGAAGCGGTTGCCGCAGACGATTGAGGTGGGGGTGCAAAGTGGGGTAAGTGCGATCGTGGTGAAGAAACAGGGAGATTTTCCACCGTTTTGGCACAAGGATGGTTCGTTTATTGAGGCGATGGAAGAGCTGTATTTGCGGGTGAAAACTAAGAATAAACTGTAAAATTTGACAATGCGCGATTGCTGATTAATCTGATATCCGGTAGATTGAACGCAATCAGCCAAGTCCGCACTACAAACAATTTGCTACAACGATCGTGTTAATCAAATCAGCTTTACCAGCAACAAAATTTATCATATCCTGATTTGAGGATTTTAGACTATAATTAAAGTAGTGCGACTGTTAAAAAAGTAGACTTTTTAGTTACAGCAAGCTTGGGCAATTTCAAATTAGAATCTAAAATTGACTGATGTTACAAAGAGAAGAACTGTTAAAAGGCATTGAAAATCGCGAATGTGTGGCGCGGGCGATCGACCAAGCGGAACAAGCAATTAAAACTTGGGAAGTTACTCTGACTGATTTTCTGTCGCCGCCGGAATTGGCGGACACTCTGACGGTATTTAAGCGCTTAACAGACGTGGAATTAGTGGCTTGGGGCGGCTACCCGCAAGCTGAAAGACAAAGAATTGCGATCGCCCGATCGGAAATCCCGATCGACTCTACTAACGTTAACGTTGCTGCGGTAGAGATAGCTGGCAATTTCCTCTTCGATACAGCTTCTCACCGCGACTTTTTGGGGGCGATGTTGGGTACGGGAATTGTCCGCGAGAAAACTGGCGATGTGATTGTTTTGGGAGAACGCGGCGCGCAAGCCATTGTCATGCCGGAGATGGTAGAGTATTTGGAGATGAGTTTGCAGCAAGTGCGATCGGTTCCTGTACAAACGCGCCGCATTGAGTTGAGCGAACTCAAAATTAGAGAACCCAAAAAGAAAGAAATGACCACCGTTGAAGCATCGATGAGATTGGATGCTGTCGCCTCGGCTGGATTCGCAATGTCTCGCAGCAAAATGGCGGATTTAATTAATAGTGGCGACGTGCGAGTTAACTGGAAAGACGTTACTCAAGCTAGTTATAATGTCAAGTCTGGAGATTTAATTGCTGTTACGGGCAAGGGAAGATTGGAAATTGGGGAAGTTGCTGTTACTAAGAAGGAACGCTATCGAGTGCAGTTAACTCGATATTTGTAATTCCGGGAATTGGTATAACTCACATTTTGCACCACTGCCAATAAGTTTTCAAAGGCGGGCGGGACGCCCACCCCACAATACCTAATTTTTTTAGTGGCACAGGCATCTTGCCTGTGCTCAAACGCCCACCCCACAATACCTAATTTTTTTAGTGGCACAGGCATCTTGCCTGTGCTCAAACAGGTTCTTGAGAATGGTGCAATATCTCAATTTCAACGGACTTTTGCTATTAGCCCGGAACTTGAGTTCCGGGCGGGCTTTCCTGCAAAAAATTAACGCCGAAACACCTTCTCTACCGACTTCACCAAAAGTTCTCGCGGCATCAATCGAGGCATATTTGCAATGATTTGATTGAGAATTCCCCCTGTCACAACATTAGACTCATTTTTGTCTAAAGCTTTCAAAGCATCTCGCACTACTTCCGCTGCGGGAACGAGTTTTTGTCCGCTGCTAGATGCCATTGATTTCGGAAATTCAGCTACTGCAAAAAAGTCCGATTCTGTCGGCCCTGGACAAAGGCACAAAACGCCAATTCCTAAATCTTTGTTTTCCGCCCAAAGCGCCTCACTGAAACTCAAAACAAACGCTTTAGTAGCTGCATACATTGACAAGTACGGCATCGGTTGAAAAGCTGCGATGGAGGCAACATTGATGATACTTCCTGATTTTCGCTGCCGCATTCCCTGCAAAAATAAGTGGGATAGTTCAACTAATGCTACAATATTTAGTTGCACCATTTTTAGTTGTTTGTCAAGCGGGCGATCGGCAAAAGCACCGTAATCTCCAAAACCCGCATTATTCACCAACAAATCAACCGTCCAACCTTTTTGAACAACGGTATCAAATACAGTAGTTCCAGCGGCTGGTGCGGTCAAATCTTGAACGATAATTTCGACTAAAATATTGAATTCCTGTTGCAGTTTAGCAGCTAGCTGTTGCAATTTGTCTTCGGAACGAGCTACCAAGATTAGATTGTGCTGGCGTTTGGCTAATTCGGCGGCAAAGGCTGCACCAATTCCGCCAGAAGCACCAGTGATTAAAGCTGTTGGCATGAAATTAATTCTGATTATTTGATATAAACTTTATATATTTTAACAATTATTGTGACGGAGAACCTGTAAAGTAATTAAAAGGGAATAGGTGAGTTTTATGGCGCGTCTTACCGATCGAGCTTTTGAAATTTTGCGGGCCGAAGTTGACAAGTGCGCGGCGGCTGATAGTCTAGCGGGTGATGTCTACCGACGGATGGTAATCAAGCGGTTGGAGAAGTTACGCTCGCAAAACGGCACTTTCGCCTCAAGAGAAGAAATCCGCGATACCTTCAAAGACGAATTTCCCAACTTCAGCGAACAAGCTCTCAAAGCTGCCGTTAAAGCCAACCGCCCGCCCGGATTATTCGGTAAAATCATCTTTGCTGGGAGTTTGCTGGGAAGTGCTGCGGGGATAATTTGGCTGATTAACCTACCTTTTCCGATGATTCGCTGGCCCGTGGCGAAAACAATGCCGATATTATTGCTGCCGAGTTTTATCAGTATGGATCACAATTACCGGCAGGCGATCGCCCTTGTGGAACAATCCGATCAACTGGTGAATAAAGCCACGGCTGTCGCTGATTTCGACTTGGGCGAAATTAAAGCAAAAGAGGCTCAAAAACACCTCGACGCCTTGCCAGTGTGGTTCCTAGGCTATTACCCAAAGAGGTACTGCTCTTTTTTTAGCTGCAGTTGGCGGTTTACACTCGATGAATTTCAAGCCGCCCGCAAAAATGTCGGGCGGATGGAGGCTCAGATTTTCCAGCAAAAAAATGCTTTTACTGAGTTAGATCGAGCCGAACAAATTCTCAACGCGGCGAAACAGCAGTACCAGCAAGCAAAAACTGCCGCTGACAGACAAAAAGCCACGGTAAATTGGCAAAGTGCGATCGACCAACTCAATCAAATTCCCGCAGAAACCCTCGCCGGAGAAACAGCTAAGAAAAAACTCCAAGCAGCAGAAAGAGACTTTCAAGCAATGGGAGGCGTCGCCACCGGTTCCGTGCGCGCCGACAACTTAATCGAAGCAGCAAAAGAATTTGCCTTAACTGCCGCCGTCGCATCCCAGAAACCGCCCCATTCAGCAGAAAGTTGGCAAAAAATAGCAGATTTGTGGCAAGCTGCCATTGAGAGACTCAGCCAAATTACATTTGATAATCCGGGCTATCTTGACGCTCAAACAAAACTAGCTGAATATCAAAATAATTTAGGCACTACAAAAATTCGACTGACAGCAGAGAGAGAGTCAGTGGAAGCTTTGAACCAGGCTAAGAGCTTGTTTGCTTCCTTGCAAAATAATGTAAATTCTCCACGTCAAAATCCCGGTTACGCCCTCGGCCAATTGCAAGAAATTATCAATCAATTAGAATCCGTCAAACCCGGCACAACTGTTTATCCCGAATCCCAAAAATGGCTGCAATCTGCTCGCAAAAAACAGCAAGAATGGCAAAAAAATTAGCTGTTGACTGTTGACTGTTGACTGTTGACTGTTGACTAATGACTAATGACTAATGACTAATGACTAATGACTAATGACTAATGACTAATGACTAATGACTAATGCCAACAGTCAACCGTCAACTAACAAATTACCAAGTCGGGTCAACATACAGATTAATAGTCACTTGCTTTTTCCCCGAAGGGATGCCGGAAATACAAGCACAAATCGTATCTCCGCCATCAATTTCTACTTCGCAAGCGTGACAAGAACCCATGAGACAGCCGGTAGGAATAGAAACCCCTGCACGTTTGGCTACATCTAGCAAAAGCTCTCCTGGTTCAGCTTCAACTGTCACGTTATCAGGTAAAAAACAAACTTTTGTCATTGAATTTGAACCTCAACTCTAATAAACAATAATCAACAGTTAACAGTCAACAGTCAACTGTCAACAGTTAACTAATTAACCTAAAATATGCTTTATATCTAAATGCTTTTCCACTGTATCTGCTAGAGAGTCTAACAGAGTTTCTCGGTGTTCTCGGTAATTAGGAATACCTGTAGGCAACGCGCGGAGTCCCCGCTGCTGCCGCAAGTGATTTAACCAAGCTCGCCGCCAAGCTCCGTTGTCAAAGATGCCGTGCAGGTATGTACCCCAAATTGATTGAGAAGTATTGACAATGCCTAAACTAGCATCGTCAAATAGCGGTTGAGTCAAATCTGACTCTAGGATTTGCGTTTTTCCTTGATGAATTTCGTAACCGGAAACTGGCAAACCCGGTTGAGGATAGTTAGATGTTACGATTCGTTGGCGCGCAATTTTGTTCGGTGCCATCGCAGTTTTCAAAGGCAGCAATCCCAATCCTGGAAATTCTCCCTTTTCTCCCTCAACCCCTTCTTTATCGGTAATACTTTGTCCCAGCATCTGAAAGCCACCACAAACTCCCAAGACTGTACCGCCCGCTACTAAATAATTTTGAATAGCTTTTGCCATACCTGTTTGGCGCAGCACCTGCAAATCGGAAATTGTAGTTTTAGAGCCTGGTAAAATTACGGCGTCTGGATGGCCTAACTGGTCTTTTGGGCTGACATATTTGACTGTGACGGTAGTTTCCGACTCTAAGGGGTCAAAGTCGGTGAAATTGGAAATTCGAGGGAGGCGGATGACCGAAATATTTATGTCGGTTTGAGAAGTGGGAGAACGCCGATCGAGCAAATCGAGAGAATCTTCTGAGGGAAACACTTCGTCTATCCAAGGAATCACCCCAACTACCGGGATTCCCGTCCTTTCTTCTAGCCAAGTCAGGCCCGGATCTAAGATCGATTTTTGCCCTCGGAACTTATTAATAATGAATCCTTTAATTAAAGCTCGTTCGTCGGGATCGAGCAATTCCAAAGTACCGATGATGTGAGCAAAAGCACCGCCGCGATCGATGTCAACTACTAGCAAAGTTCGAGCCTTTAAATATTTAGCTACCCGCATATTTGTTAAATCGCGGTGTTTGAGATTAATCTCAGCAGGGCTACCGGCTCCCTCACACACAATCATGTCAAATTCTTGCTTTAGAAATTCTAAAGATTCCCGAATAGCTTGCCAGCCGATATCGAAATACTGTTCATAATATTGAGATGCTCGCACATTTGCGATCGCCCGGCCCTTGACAATCAATTGAGAAGTCATGTCTCCTTGTGGCTTGAGCAAAATCGGATTCATTTCTACCCAAGGTGCGACGCCCGCAGCCCAAGCTTGCACTGCTTGAGCGTAACCAATCTCTCCGCCGGCGGCTGTGACATAGGAATTCAGTGCCATATTCTGACCTTTAAACGGAGTTACCCGCCAGCCTCGCCGAGAAAAGATTCGGCACAAAGCTGCCACGAGTAAAGATTTCCCTGCGTGAGATGTTGTTCCCACGACCATAATTGCTTTCATAATATTAACGAAGAAGGAAGAAGGCAGAAGGCAGAAGGCAGAAGGCAGAAGTAAAAAGTAAGAAGTAATAAGTAAAAAGTAATAAGTAAAAAGTAAGAAGGCAGAAGGCAGAATCAAAAAAATTCTGGTTTCTACCTTTTACTTTCTACCTCAAGATGACGGGTTATCTTTGCCGGATACATTCTCAGGCTTGGATTCAGCGGCCGGTTTAGCAGTTTCGACTAGATTCGGATCGGGGTGATTCGGGGGACTCAATTCAGTTTGTTCTGCCTCAGAAGAGAGTTCTTCACCTGTTGATTCGATCGAGATCACTGATACTGAAACCGTTTCCACCTGCACGCTCAACCCAGGTTCTCCCGGTAGTTCTATCTCTACAGGCGGTGCGATTTCCACCACAGTCATTTCCAGAGATACAGCAGGGGCTTCTGCTTCTGGTACGCCTGCTGCTGCTTCCGGTTCACCAACCGCAGCCAGCGGTGTCTGGGTTTCCAGAGATAAAGCAGGGGCTGCTGCTTCCGGTTCACCAACTGCAGCCAGCGGTGTCTGAATTTCAGCGGACGATCGATCTTCGATCGGAGTTTCCCCTATTTTGTCAGAACTCGCGGTTTCTGTGGCCATCAACACGGCCATTGCTTCAACATTGGTGGGAAAAGGCACTCCAAGGCTTGTTTCAACAGCAGTGTTGCTGCTTTCGGCTGCCACTTCCGCAGCCGCCTGGGCTAATTCGGATTCGAGAATTTGGTCGATACCCGGTGCAGGAGTTGCCGTTATTTTAGATTCAGGTGCGATCGATTCTGGAGTCGCTGAAGGTTTTGGCGTCTGGGGAGTTGCATCAGACTTGTTTTTAGCCGCACCCCGTCCCAACATACCGCCGAGACTATTTTTGATATTGTCAAACAGACTACCGAAACCGCCGGCTTTTTTAGCTGGTTTAGGAGGAGTAGGAGGATTTGGGGCCGCCGTTGGGGCCGCCGTTGGGGCCGCCTGCGACTCTTTAACGGCTGTCCTCCATTCTGTTTCCTCGTCAAAATCATCGACTTCTGGCTGCTGTTGAGGCTCTGGCTGAGCCTCTGCTGGCTCCACACTTGGTGCAACGGCTATTTCTGAAATTTCTAGAGGTAGAGGTAGAGGAGTGAAGTTGCTGGCTAATTCTGCTGGAGGTTGTGAAGTCTCAGCAGCAGGAGTTTCGACTGAAAACACTGGTATTTCTGCAATTGCAGGTGTTTTCGAGTCGGGAATTTTCAAGTCAGGGGCGATCGCACTTTCTGCCGTTGCCTCGTCGATCGCACTTTCAGCAATACTTTCAGCTATGGGGGGAATCGCTGGCTGTTCCTCTAGCTTTACCTCGCCCTTATCCAGAGTCGGTGCTGGAACCGCATCAGTTTTCGGTTTGGGCGATCGAACAAACTTAGGTTTTTTCGCTGCTGCGGGTTCTTTTTTCTTGGCAAACAAGCCAGCAAACGGCACGCCTGCTGCAGCCAAATTCGCCGACTGAGGAATCGGCGTTTGCTCAGCAACGGGCGTCACCTGCCGGCGCAAAGTCAGAGTTTCCCAGGCAAACCAGCCCAACATCGCCACGCCCGCCATTTGACCAAGCAGGAGAGCACCAGTAATTCGTCCCGCACAAGCCCATAAAATTAACGCATAAAAAAGCCCTACCCCGCTCCAGGTAAAATCACTTTTGCGGTGCACTTCTGGAAAAAAGAAGGCCGCCATGTAAATACTGAAGCTGCCTAGACCGACCGCTAACGCCAGAAAGTATGCAAGCATATTGTCGGTACCTCCGCTGTGTCAAATAACTTCTACGCGCTAATTCTACCTTTGAGAGAGACTCAACGGCTTCTTTCTCTAGGACAATTCTTGATTTGTAGGGAAGTTTGGCAAGGAAGTAGTGTAAGGAATTTAACACGTTCAACGGATGTTGACGCCTCAAGTGCGAGTCAAGATTTCCCACTCTCCCCAACATCCCTAATGCCCATTACCCCCTAGGCCCACACCCCCTATTCCCATCACCCCCTCCTCAGTGGTGATATATGTCACTTAACTATGCCCATGCGATCGCACCAAGCGACTGAGGATGTTTATATGTTGTAGGTGTAAGAGGAATTATGCCCTAGGGCATATGTAGTGGAGAGAGTGCCATGTTAGAAAAATTATTATTAGCGGCCGGCTTAACCTTATCGCTTCAAATATTTCCCGGACTAAGCACTTCCGCGAAATTACCGAAAAATTTGGTATTGCGATCGAGCGATCGCCCGGCTCAAACCGTGAAACTTCCCCTCGTTTCAGTACCTGCAGGCATCAAGCCGAATGTCCAATCCTAATGATACGTGCCAGCTCATACGTGCAAGTGCGATCGGACTTAGACAGAGCCTTTCTAATATTTTTTTCGATCAGTCCTCTTTTCTATGTGGCTGTTCACAACTCATCAGTTTGTAGTCAGGGCTTTAGTCCTCATTAATCTCACCTAATAAGGACTAAAGCCCTTACTACAAACCGTAGGCTAATAATGAGTAGCAGATAGAACATTAATTCCCATAAAATACTAAACAAATCTCAACATCAGCTTGTCAAGTAAAGACTTTCAAACCTTAAAAAACTTGGGAAACCTTGAGTAATGGCTCAAAATAGATATATGATGTCAGATTGAGATCGAAGCTAATAATACCAATTTATTGTAAAGTTGCACATATCTCGATCCCCCTCGCATACCCCCTACTCCCCCTGATTGTTGGGGAGTAGGGGTTGACTTTGATAAGAATCTTGTTCCCCCCTTATTAAGGGGGGCTAGGGGGGATCGGATTCTATGCAGCCGCATAAAAAATTGGTATAAGCACATTGACTATTAAATTAAGGAAAGCGAAAATGGGACTTAGCGATATTCTCTTGAATGAAAACAACAGAGAAACTTTTGTAGATGACTGTGTAAAGTTGATAGACCAACAAGTTGCAGCAGCGCCGGGATTGGGTGGTTTGGCTCTTAAAGCTGCCTACTCTACTGTCAAAGGGATACGGGCTGACTATTGCGCCCAAGTCGTCGATCAACTTCTGCCAGAAATCTCGATCGCACTCGATCCGATGTGGACTGAAGGGGTAAACAATGGCAACCCAGTAGAATATCTAGCCCAAAGAAAAGGTGAAGTAGCAGACGAATTGCTCCAAATCAGCGACAAAAGGGTCGAGAAAAGCACAAGAGCGATGGTTAAAGGCGCCTATGCCAAACTCCGCCCCTCAGCTAAGAATTACGTGGAAAACGGAGTACCGGGTTTAGCCGAAATTATTAATAAACATAGTGCGGCCTGATAAGTGAGCAACGGCTAAAAAACAGAATACCCAGATACCCGGCTTCTTCCAGAAATCGGGTATCTAAAATCAGACTTATTCGTAAGTTTGTAGTTAGGAGGGAGAGTCCTAATTTTAGGCTGATTCATTGCCAATTACCCATTAATTTGCAGCCAATATTTTCAACATCGCCTGTCCGGTAATTCCCAACCCCAAAAACATTACAAACATCGCACTAATCGCAGGCAGAAATTTGACTGCTGTTATCTGTTTTGGCAGTTTATTAAAACTACGTTTGGCATAAACTAAAATTAATCCGATCGCACTTAGCACCAAAGCCAATCCCAAACTAAAGGCTACCACTAACGTCATTCCCAAACCAACATTGCCCAAAGCCGACGCACTCAACAGCATCACCAAAGCGGAAGGACAAGGCAACAAACCGCCGGAAATCCCCAACGCTAATAAGCTTTTCCAAGTAATAGCAGAACCGTCAGCACCGGGCGGCAAATGCGAGTGAATCCGGCCGTCTCCGTGATGGTGGTAGTGGTGAGATATCTCTGGTTTTACAGGTTTAAATTCTCTCTCCCAACTTCCCCTACTCAAAAGATTCACTGGTTCTTCACATTCCGCAGTAAGGACTTTACTCCTTAAAAACCAGTTTTTATTAAAAATTTTAGTTGGGATTTTTTGGAGAACTTCAGTCCTCACTACCAACCTAGTCTTAATTTTTGATAAGAGTAAGTTAAGGCCGATGAAGGCTACTAATAAACCAGAGATTAAACTCAGCCAAGGATCTAATTTTTCTGGGTCAATTAAGTTAGAAGCAAACAAAGTAATTCCGCCCACAGCAAACACGCCGGCAGTGTGAGTAATTGTAGTCGTCGCTGCTAGAAATAAAGCGTGTAGCGGAGTAGCCCGCGAACCCACTAAATAAGCGCCGACTATCGTTTTTCCGTGTCCGGGCGACATCGCGTGCACGCATCCCCAAGCAAATGCTCCCGCTACTGCTAGCAGCAAACTCCAACCTGAATCCCAGATAGATTCCTTTCCGGCTAACAAAAAGTCCCGGTTTTGCGGCGTAAACACAAAGCTTTTTACAGCACCCGCTTGTACAATCGTAGCTTGGCAGCTAGCTGTCGGAACTTCGGGCAAAAACAGATTGTAATTAATCCGCAATTTCTCTGGTTTGGAGATGGAAACTGAGTCAGGTAAAGCGGGGCTTTTATCTTGAGAAAGTGCGGGCCAGGTGTAGTCTAAAATTAAGGTGCTGTGGGTATTGGGCTGCTGTATTAAGCTGGCGGTTTTAGCTGCTATTTCTAGCGGGTGTACTGTTAGGGAGCCTTGAATGTTGCTACTGTTGGTGAGGCGGATTTGTTGGCTAAAAAACTTTTCTAGCTGTGTTTGGTGGCTGCGAACTTCAGCAGGTTGTAGCTGGCTGTCTCGATTGTCGTCGGCGAAGTTTGTTAAGCCGGTTGGGAAAGTTAATGTTATTTCGGTTTGCAAATCGTTGACTACTATTTCTGCTACGGATAAGTCTGACCAGTGCGAGTAAACGGGTCGGGTTGAGGTTGTTAGTAACAAGGAAAGTGTCAGGAAAAAGAGGATAAATAATTGGAAAATTCGGTTCAGTTTGTACTGCATAAATCCCTGTTTCTTTAGTGATTTTAGGATGAATTATTTGTTTTTGTTGTGATTCTTCCAGCGCGCTTACCCGCAAGCCCGCCGGGGATTGAAATCCCCGTCTCATAGCGAAAGTCGGTTAAAACCGACTGAATAGCTAATCAAATTTAACAATTGTGCATTTCAGTCCTCTTTAGAGGACTTAAGCTTTTAGCCAGGGGTTTCAACCCCTGGCGGATTGACGGAGTTGCAGCTATTAGCTAATCTCAAAATTCATAACTTCCCAAACCCAGTGCTTGGCGGGATCGATCGTCAAAATTAGGGTCAATTTCCTTGGACTTTTGAAAATAAGCGCGAGATTCGGTATCTTTACCTAAAGTCCGGGCGATCGCACCAGCCCGGTAAAACATCCCCGCATCCCGAATGCCCGATCGCACTATTTCGGCCATCACTCGATCGGCCTTTTGCCATTCCCCAGCACTCGAAAGCGCCCAAGCCAAAGTATCCAGCGTGACAGCATCCCGGCGAATTTTCACCTCCTCCTGCATTAACGCCAGCGCTTCCGTCACATCCTGCGATCGACCTTTTTCCAGCAGCAAACTCGCCAAATCCCTGCGGTGCCCGAAACCAGTAGATCCAGAAACCTGTTCCTGTCGCAGCCCAGCTTCAGCTTTGTCGCGAAGTCGCCGGGATTCGATCGCATCTCCCTCTAACTCTTTCACTCTGGCCATACCGCGATCGACAATGCGATCGAACACAGTCGCAACCGGGCCAGAATACGCAGAAACCTTCCTGTAATAGCCTTCCGCTTCCCGATAATTGCCCTGCCGCGTCTCCAAATCCGCCAAATAAATCAGCGCCAGCGGGTATCGCGGCACCAACCGCAGCGCCTCCAAAAACAGCGCTTTCGCCTGCACAAACTGCCCGCGACGCGCGTAAAATCGACCCAAGAGCGATCGGGCCCGCGCCGAACCAGCAACCTCTCCCGGTTCCTCCGCCGCCATTGCTTGGCGGTAATCCTGCAAAACCTCAGCATCTCGCCCCTGAGACTCTCTCACTAAAGCTCTCAAAGTGAGAGAACCCAAGTTCGGAATCCGGTTAACTAAGGCTTCTGCGGCTGCATTTGCCTCGCTCACTTTACCCATCGCTAAGTTAGATGTAACTGAAAGGGCGATCGCATCTTCATTGTCAGAACCCACCTGCTTAGCAAAGCGCAAAGCAGTAGCAAAATCGTGTCTGGCCTCGGCAATTCGAGCTAAAACTAACAGCGCACCTTTGTTGTCAAAAGGCAAATCGGCGATCGACCTTTGAGCCGCCTGTTCTGCCAATAAAAACCAACCGCCCTCCCCAGTAGCGCGAGCCATTTTCAAATAAGATCCCCCCAGTGCGGCCCGGTTCAAACCGCTGCGGGAATCAACAGCCAACCGCTGCTGGTAAAAAGCAATCTCTTGCTGAATTGCTTCCTTTTGATTGGGATTATTTCTCAAAGTTTCCGAAAAATGATAGCGGTAATTAGTATCTAGATTTTCGGGGATTTTGTTAGAAAAATTATCGGAAATAAAACGCAAATTAGGAGGTAAATTCACTACTACCATCCCAACTAAAGGAACCACTCCCAGCAGCCACCACGACAAAATATCCGATTTTATTTCCTGTTTAGTTTTAGTTTTCATACATCCGCGTTCATCTGCGTTAATCCGCCTTCATCTGCGGTCTAAAAAAGCCTTTTCTATTGTGGTAAGGTGCGTCGCCATCTATAATCTGCAAGTTTCATTAAAAATCTCATAGCGACGCACCCTACATTCATAGAGCTGACTACCATCAACTGTCAACTGTCAACTGTCAACTGTCAACTGTCAACTGTCAACTGACTAATTAGGCAAAGCCAAATAAGGAAAAGTCGGTTCTAAAGGTTTGTGTCCCTGAGCCGGATTTCCCGGAGTTCCGTTATATGAAACGTTATCGCCAACCGGAGAACCCACCAAAGCTCCCAGAGTGATATCAATAACGTCGTCCATCAGCATACGACCTCCGATCAAGCTTCCTTGAGCATTTGTAGCGCTAGCGTAGCCGCTGGTTTTTGTGGTATCGATCCGCATGACATCGGGTAAGAAAGCTCCGGCGATCGCATTTGGATCGACATTATCCCGACCGTCCAAAAGATCCACAGCATTCAAAGTAGCAACAGCTTCCTGCCGCACCGGAGCAGCAGCAGCGCTCAAATCCAATCTCGGAGGAATATTATTAAATGCCTCCAGATAAGCGGGACTAACTATCAAACCCTCATTAATTGCCGGTCTCGCCAAACGCTCGAATTGTTTAAAACCGCCAGCTCCATCCCGGATCGAAACTGTTGACCAAACATCAAAACTATTTGCCCCAGTTCCTGCTTGCAAAAACGCTTTCGGAACGCGGACAGCAATTGTATTGACGTTGTAACCTTTAGTAAAGTCGATCGCTTGACTCGGTTCTTTAAAAGCAGTGCGCGGCCCCGTTCCCAAAGCTGCGGCGCGAACTCTAAAAAATTGTTCCACATCAAAGAAAAACGGGTCTTCGCGTAAACCCGCAAATACAGTCAAGTTAGAACCGCCCACAGGTACTGTATTCAAAACAGCATTAGAATTCAGCGGAGTTGTAGCAATTAGCCCGTCGTTAACAGTAGTCTTAGCAACAGTCTCCGAGCCACCGCGAACAACAGTTACAGCTACCGCTTGCATACCTCTATTGTTAGGCGGACTGAAGGCAAACCGCAAGATAATATCCGAACGTCCAGTAGGTGTAGAATTCACGTCACCTACCTGGGTGATGTGAAATTGGTAGAGGGCTGTAGTGCTGAAATAATATTGATAGCGAGCTACAGACCTGGGATTTGAATTCATGGTAAATACTAAATCCCCGTCTGCAGCACCGGAGTTTTGGTCTTTTTCGCGATATACGTACAGGTCAGTTAAATTTACAGCGCGACCTTTGATATCTACTTCGCCGTCGTCGTGGTCAGAAGCGACAATTATCCCTGGAGTTAATAGAGCAATTAGAGCTACTTCAATAGCTAGTATGGTTCGGCGAATTTTTTTTGTGAGCTTCACAGTTAGCACCTTTATTTCGATGATATTTTTGCACAAATCAATGGTAAATAACCCGCCTTCGCGGGTTTTACTTTTGTAGCAACAGGTTGCAATCTGTCAACCTGTCGGGCTTTTGCGCTGTTGCTGAGCCTTCTCCTATTGGTGGTATACGAAGGTTTGGCAATTTTGGATCTGTGCTCCCAGACTAATTTATGTAAAAAAGTGTGTTATTGAGGATTTACTCGTTCCCGCACTATGCTTGGGAATGCCTGCTCCCAGACACGGCTTCCCTCGATAGAGTGGAGCCAGAGCCTCGCTTATAGGGGTTCCCAGGCTCTTCTTGGGAGCGAGCCGACAGAGATTGGGAACGAGTGAAGGGCGCGGTTTTGACTCTTCACGCTCAGGGATTTTTTCGTTCTGCATAAAGCGGATTGCTAAGTCTAAAAAAAATCACTAATTAGGTGGTAAAATTCCAGATGACTTGGGAATTTTACAATTCAAAGCACGACAAAATTAGCCTAAAAAGGCATACTCCAGTTTGTACCCCAACTTCAAACTTACAATTATGTTCTGTAGTGATATACGCCGAATTTTTAATTTTGGATCTGTGCAGTCAAAACAAAAATTTTCGGTACACTGAGATGACAGGCCAGAAGTCAGGCGATGAATCGCTGCTTTTAGTGCAGATTGCCCGGAAGGACCAAACGGCATTAGCTAAACTTTACGATCGCTACGGTCGCCCAAGTTATGCTCTCGCTTACAAAATCCTGGGTTCGGTAGAAGAAGCTGAAGAAGTGGTAATCGATGTTTTTTCCCAAATTTGGCACAAAGCAGCAACTTACGATCCTTCTCGCAGTCGAGCAGATACCTGGTTGTTCATGCTTACCCGCAGTCGTTCCCTTGATCGCCTGCGAGCGATGCAGCGAACAGTCCGGGCTGCTGAAGCTTGTCTGGAAGAGGCTAAAGTACCCATCTCTAGCGTTGCAGAACCGATGGAAGATGCAATGTTTAAAGAACGCCGCGAACAAGTCAAAGCGGCCTTAGAAAAACTGCCAAAGGAACAGCAACAGGCGATCGAACTCGCCTACTACCAAGGATTGACTTGCGCGGCGATCGCGGCTAAAACGGGTATCCCGACAGGTACAATCAAAACCCGAATTCGGTTGGGTATTTCCAAATTGCGTCAAGCTTTGAGCGAACAATTTTAGATTTTCAAAAAACAAAATTTAAGTTGTTTAACATCAATCTAAAATTCTGGCATCTCTAATCCTCCATCTTGAGTGCGAGGGCAGCCGAGCAATCTCAAATTTAAAATCAACTTAGGCTGAATAACAATTAATGGGGGAAAACAGATGGAAATGATGCCAGACGAGGAGTCTATCATCCTTGCAGCCCTTCAAGCTCTCGATACCCTCGACGAGTCAGAACGCGGCGCATTTGCAGAGAAATTGAAAGAGTCCGCAGAACTTAAAAGTGAATTAGTGGCTTTTGAAGCCACAATTGCGGCGATCGCCTACACAGTTCCCCCAATTCCCGTCGCCCCCGACCTCACAAACCGCCTGTTCCAGCGCATAGCCGAACTGCCACAAACCCCTGACGAATTAGTCAATATTAAGCCAAGTGTTACCTCCCCAACAGAGAACAATACTCCATCTTTAATCGTGCGATCGCACGATGTCAAATGGAAATCTTATGGAGTTCCGGGAATCTCATTGGGCAAGCTTTACATTGACAAAACAAAGCGCGAAATTACCTGCTTGATGCGACTAGAACCAGGAGTAACATTTCCCATGCACCGACACGCGGCCTCGGAGGAAGTGCTTGTATTAGAAGGAGACTTAATTGTAGAAGGGGAAATTTGCCATCAAGGCGACTACATTCGATCGGTTCCCGGTTCCACACATTCGCCCCTCACACAAGGGGGATGTTTGCTGTTAATGAAAACTTCCCTAGACAACGAAATGTTCGTCTGATATTATTTTGGTTTAATTGCCGACAGCTTGGAGCTTGGAGGGCGGGTTTATGTAAATTTTTAGTTATAAGTATAGATGGTTGGTGAAACCCGCCCCTACAATTATTTCGGTTAATTTACCGGACAAGCTCTAACTCAAAAACGCCATATTGCTCCGCATTCTGCGGTTAAAAATCCCAAATATATCACGTAATTACCATGCTAAAATACTCGCGTTTAACTGCTGTTATGTCCGCCGTTATTATACAATTTGTACCCAGCAACCAAAGCGCGATCGCCCAAGAACGCGAAGGATGTTTTCTGGTTAATTCAGTGGGAGAAGTAATTAACTTAAATTTGTTGTGTTCGCCTCAAGAATCGGATATTAAGCTGACAGGAAACGATGGGAAATTTGTCGAAGACTACAAACGCTTAGCAAAAAGCTACTCTTCCGAAGCAACGGACAATTTACTGCAAGCAATCCGAAGGGCCCCTGGTCAAAAAATTGCGGCCGCTAAAAGAATGTGTGCGGAAGCAAAATCGGGACTTTCTCTGCCGGAAGTTAAATTAAGGGCGATCGGGCAAGCTGTCAGTATCGAAAATCCAAGTCTCAAAGAAAGTTTTCTCGCCGATGCCGATATTATTACCACCCTTGCCGCCAATCATTATTGCCCGGAATTAGCGAGTAAATAATATCATGAAATCTGTCAGTCCTCCCGCTCACCTGCAGTCCGCCAGGGAATGAATTCCCTGTCTCATAGCTAAAGTCCTCTCAAAGAGGACTGAAGAACTCATTAGTCCTCATAGCGATGACTTTCGCTTTGAGCCAGGGGTTTCAACAAGAGCCGGACTGAGGGTTTAACGTTAAGTTGACACCAATGGGTAAGGCAGCATCTCAGTTTTGATTTTACAGGGGTGCAA
Source organism: Microcoleus sp. BR0-C5 (assembly GCF_036705045.1). Classification (NCBI taxonomy): domain Bacteria; kingdom Bacillati; phylum Cyanobacteriota; class Cyanophyceae; order Oscillatoriales; family Microcoleaceae; genus Microcoleus; species Microcoleus sp. BR0-C5. The sequence continues at coordinate 10,370 of NZ_JAUBTR010000039.1, read as the reverse complement.
GGGGGAGGTTCGCACTCCTAAAAAACGCTTTTTACAAAACTGAGATTGTGCTAGGGTAAGGCGGCGTCTTTACTTGCAGTTAAAATATGAATTGTCATTTTGTCAGGCAACAATCCATGAAATTACCGCACATGAAATGAAACATTTAAAATCTAGTTCCGCCGACTTGCGGGATTTATTCAAAGACAGCATTACAGTTAAATACCTCGCGGAACCGCTGAAAGCTGTCCCCGCTTGCGAAGATGCAGCCAACTTGCGATCGTGGATGGAGGCCCGCGATTTTGACGTACTCGGTATCGAAGAAAATGGCACGGTTTGTGGCTATGTAGAACGATCGCACTTAATGACAGGCAAGTGCAGCGACTACCAGCAAATTTTTCACCCCTCACAATTAATTGCCGCTTCGACTCCTTTGATGGAATTGCTGCCGCTGCTGCGAGAAAAACCCAGATTATTTGTATTAGAAAGCAACAGGATCAACGGGATCGTTACCTGTGGCGATTTGCAAAAAGCACCGGTGCGGATGCTGCTGTTTGGATTGGTGACGCTTCTGGAAATGAATTTATTGCGGATCGTGCGGATCTACTTTCCCCAAGATTCTTGGCAAAAATTGCTTAAGGGCGATCGCATTTTAGCCGCAAAACACCTGTGGGAATTGGGGCGATCGCGAAATGAAGCAATTGACTTGATCGATTACCTGCAATTCTGCGACAAGCGAGATTTAATCCTGAGTTCGGCTGAAATAGTCGATCGGCTGGGGCTCAAATCCAAACGCTACGGGGAGCGTTTTTTAAAGTCAGCAGAGGCATTGAGAAACAAATTAGCTCACGCTCAAGATTTAATTAACGGTTCTTCTTGGCCGGAAGTTATTTTTTTAGCTCAGGAAATAGAAGCGCTTTTGCAGCGTTGCGAAGAAATTGAAATGGCCGCACCTAATGAAGTAGAGAGCATTTAATCCTCGTCTTTTATAGAGAGAATTTGTTTCTAGAGTTTCCCTTTCACTCCCCTATTTTAATAGAGGAAGGTGCGCCGAAGCGCACCCTACGTTTAGTTTTTAATTTTTAGTTTCCTGTTAGTATACTGAGGAACCCAGCCTTGAGCAGTGGTGTAATACTGCAAGGCTTTCAAGTACAGCGAGGGAGTGAGATAAAACCAATGTTCGGTATTGGCAGGCACTTTAATGTATTCTTCAGCTTCCAGCATTAATTGTACCTGAGAGCCGTTAGAATACACAAACCCAAAAACGCATTCCCCAGCTAAAATGTGAAGAACTTCTGCATCTGTGTGGGTGTGAGTGCGATCGCTTTGAGTCATCAGCGCGTAAATCTGCTGCGAACCTGGATGCAGCACTTTTAAGTCGCACCACCGATATCCGCTGGCGCGCTTAAACTGTTCAAACTCGCTATTATATGCTGCGAGAATCTGCTGTTTTTCTGTTACATTGAGAATGTCTTGAACTAGCAGTTCTTGAAACGCCGGATTTTCGTTTGCGGGCAGGGAATCGATCTCAATATTTAAAACTGCCAGTTGACTCGCGATCGCCCGGATATCCGTATATGTTCTACCGTCTTCTAGTTGCAGAACAGCCATATTACCACCTAATGTGTTGAGCTTTGAGGGAAATTTAGTTTCCATTTTTAAGCTGCTGTTTTAAGCTTTCGTCAAAAACTAAACTCCTGCTTATTTTCAATAATAGCCGATCGCTAAAATTCCATCTCCTGCCTCGCCAATCATCAAAGCAATACCACCCATCAAAGAATTTTGTGGGTTTTTTAACTTTTATTTAATAAGATTTACTGGAGTTAATGTAAGGTGCACCATAAGCACCGCACAGCTTAACTAAAAACTCAAAACTTTCAAATCAGCATCCCCGCGATACAAGCAGTCATAAAACAAGCCAAAGACCCAGCAATCATCGCCCTCACGCCCAACCTCGCCAAATCGCCTTGCCGCTGCGGGGCCATCGCGCCAATTCCCCCAATCTGAATCCCGATCGAACCAATGTTAGAAAACCCGCACAAAGCATAAGTCGAGATAATTTGCGATCGTTCAGAAATCGCCTGTTGTTTCACCAATTCCATCAAATCTAAATAAGCAATAAACTCATTCAAAATCGTTTTTTTTCCCAAAACAATCCCCACCTCTGCACAATCAGCCCAAGGCACCCCCATCAGCCAAGCAACCGGAGCCATCAAATAAGCAAAAATTAATTCTAGCGACAACTGAGGGAAACTAATTAGCCCTCCAAACCACCCCAAAAGCGCATTAAAAAAAGCCAACAAACCCAAAAAAGCAATCAGCATCGCGGCCACATTCGCCGCCAACTTCAACCCGTCGCTAGCACCAGAAGCCGCCGCATCCACCGCATTAGCATAAACCTGTTCTACCTTCACCTCCACCTCCCCAGCAGTCAGCGACTTTTCAGTTTCTGGGTACAGCAATTTAGAAATAGCCAAAGCTGCTGGTGCAGACATCACCGACGCCGCAATTAAATGTTGAGCCGGTACTCCAAAAGAAATATAAGCTGCCATGACTCCGCCGGCAATTGTGGCAAATCCTCCCGTCATGACAGCATGAAGTTCCGAGAGCGTCATCGCCGCCAAATAAGGTTTAATTAACAAAGGAGCTTCCGTTTGCCCGATAAAGATATTCGCAGCACAAGAAAGCGTTTCTGCGCCCGAAGTTTTCATGGTTTTAATCATCAACCATGCCACTGCTTGCACAACTCGCTGTAAAATGCCGTAGTGATAAAGTATGGTGATAAACGAAGAGAAAAAAATGATAGTCGGCAGCACTTTAAAAGCGATAAAATGTTCAGCAAAATTATCTCCAAATATAAACTTTGCCCCCGCATCAGAAAAATTGAGAAACTGCGTCACCATATCTCCCAAAAATTTAAAGACAGCCAAACCCGGAGCAGTTTTGAGAATCAAAATAGCAAAAATTAGCTGTAAAGCAATTCCCCACAAGACGGGCGGCCATTTGACAGCGCGCCGATCGACTGAAAAGGCGTAGGACAAACCGACAAAAACAGCTAACCCGAATACAGAAATAAGTCGTTCCATTTAGTAATTTTTAGAGAAGGTGCAGCAAGCATTTATCGTTACCAGGCTCTGGTAATCCAGATTAACAGTCCGATCGTACTTTATCTCGTTTCCGGAGGTCGCCATGAGTTCGCGGTGCGGGCCACACAGCCCCGGAGGGCGTATAATACACGATGCCGCCCGATCGCATACAATCTCAGCCAGTTTCGCTTACAATACAAGACTAAACCTCAAAATTACGGCGCAGCCTAATTGCTGCTACTTTTATGTCTCTACCTATAGTTGCTATTATTGGACGCCCCAATGTAGGCAAATCGACGCTCGTCAACCGTTTAGCCAACACCCAAGACGCGATCGTCCACGACGAACCAGGAATCACGCGCGATCGTACTTACAGACCAGCATACTGGGGCGATCGGGAATATCAAGTCGTAGACACCGGCGGCCTAGTATTCGACGACGAGACAGAATTTCTGCCTTTAATTCGCGAACAAGCAATGGCGGCCCTCGCAGAAGCCAGCGCAGCCATTTTCGTGGTTGACGGAAAAACCGGGCTCACCGGCGGCGACGAATCGATCGCATCTTGGCTGAGACTGCAAAAAGTCCCAGTCATTCTCGCCGTCAACAAGTGCGAATCGGAAAATACAGGACTCACCCAAGCAGCCGACTTTTGGCAATTGGGACTCGGAGAACCTTTCCCTGTTTCCGGCATTCACGGCAACGGCACCGGCGAATTGCTTGACAAATTAATTACTTATCTTCCCACCGAAGTATTACCAGAAGTTGAGGAAATTAAAGTAGCAATTATCGGTCGTCCCAACGTCGGCAAATCGAGTTTGTTAAACGCATTTCTCGGAGAAAATCGCGCCATAGTCAGCCCGATTTCCGGCACAACCCGCGACGCGATCGACACCTTAGTAGAACGCAACGGTAAAACCTACCGCCTGATCGACACAGCGGGAATTCGCAAAAAGAAAAACGTCGAATACGGCGCAGAATTTTTCGGCATCAACCGCGCTTTCAAAGCCATCCGTCGCGCCAACGTCATACTGTTAGTAATTGACGCAATAGACGGCGTTACGGATCAAGACCAAAAATTAGCCGATCGCATCAGCCAAGAAGGTCGAGCCTGCATCATAGTCGTCAACAAATGGGATGCCATAGAAAAGGACAACGACACCATATACGAGTACGAAAAAGAAGTAAGAACCCGACTTTATTTCCTCGACTGGGCAGAAATGATTTTTGTTAGCGCCATGAGTGGACAGCGAGTTGAAAAAATCATTGAATTAGTAGACAAAGCCTCCGACGAACACAAACGTCGCGTCCCTACCGCCGTCATTAACGAAGTCATAGAAGAAGCCACAACCTGGCACTCAGCCCCAGTTACCCGCCAAGGAAAACAAGGCAAAATCTATTACGGTACTCAAGTGCGATCGCAGCCACCGACAATCGCCCTATTTGTCAACGATCCCAAACGCTTCACAGAAAATTACCGCCGCTACATGGAAAGCCAATTCCGCAAACACCTCGGCTTTACCGGTACACCAATGCGGCTACTTTGGAGAGGCAAAAAAGTTCGTGCCACCGAAATGAGCACAACCAACAGAGCACTGCGCGTCAAGTAATTTTCGATTTTCGATTCAATAAAAAAGGCTCTTCCGTACTTAGTGTGCCCAACTATTAGTTTAAGTAGTTAAAACCCAAGCTATGTATGAATCGAAGGAAAAAATGGCTACAAATTAACTAAAGTAAGACCGTAAATCCTTGCTGTGTAAAAATTTAGGCTATTAATTTCAGATAAATTAGTACACTAAGTACGGAAGACCCATAAAAAACGCAATTTAACGATCAAAGCAAATTGCGTTTTTTTCTATTCTCTTCTCTTCCTTCTCTTGTCTTGCTTCGCGTCCTACCCTACGGGAACGGCTTCGCCGAACGCGTCTTCGCGGTTCAATAAATTAGTATTATTAATAATCGACAATCTAAAATCTAAAATCTAAAATCTAAAATCGCAAGATGGACTTACTTCGATCGCTCCCCATAGGACTTTACCTAGAACAACCCGTAACCTGGCTGCACAGGCTAGACTCCCGCGTCAAACTAGCGTGGTTGATGACATTTCTGATTGCACCAATACTCGCCAATCCCATCTGGCGGTTGATGCTAGTAGGAATGTTAATCGTACTGACACTAACAGCAGCAATTCCTTGGCGCGTGTGGAAACAGCAAATGGGACTGCTGCTGCTATTCTGCTTATTAGTATTTTGCCTCAGCGCGATCGCCCCCGACGGACTCCCCGCAGAACACCAGCCCCGCATCCCCGCCGACGAATTAACCTTTTCCCAACAGCCGGCAACCCTTCCACCCCCTCAAAAGCCCAAACCCTGGTACCAATCTTTTAACTTAGGCTCAAACTCCCCAATCCCCAATCCCAAAGCCCAAAGCCCAAATCAACTCCCCCAACCCACAAACTACCGTTACGTTTTATTAAAACAAGGCCCGATTAAAATCACTCGCAAATCCCTAGATTTAGCTATCAACGTCAGCACCCTATTTTTCACAGTAATTTACAGCACCAACCTCTACCTTCTCACCACCGCCAGCGAAGAAATTACCGCCGCCCTTGAAAACTTAATGCAGCCCCTGCGTCGCTTGAACTGGCCTATTACCGAAATAGCGCTAACCTTAACGCTATCTTTGCGCTTCATTCCCCTAGTATTGGAAGAAATACAAAATTTAGTGCGATCGGTCAGAACCAGAGCGATAAACTGGAAAAAACTCGGATTTCGCAGCGCCGCTCAAGTGTGGTTGATGATAGCGGAGCGGCTGTTAGAAAACTTGCTCCTGCGAGCTGAACAAATAGCCAGCGCCATGAAAGTTCGCGGCTTCACCAGTCCCGATCGACACCGTGTAGAATGGCACCAGTTGCAATTGAAAATCCGAGACTGGATCGCCCTCGGCTGCTTGCTCGTCCTCTGGAGCGCCCGCTTTGTTTGGGGTTGGGACAGTTAAGATTTTAGATTTTAGATTTTAGATTTTAGATTGATTGATTGATTGATTGATTAGATTTGAGATTGAAGAATTGGGAAGGACTGATGAAGCTCGTCGTTTCGAGCACTGGTCTACATTTGAGTAAGTTTTGTCTGGTGCGCGACAGTCCTGCTAAAGTAATGGAGACAAATATTTAGAGAACCAAGACCTTGAACATCTATCTTGGGACAGATGTTGAGATTTTAGATTTTAGATTTTAGATTTTAGATTGAATAATTTTGAAGAATTGGGAATGACTGATTCTAGCGGGGTTTCGAGCACTGGTCTACATTTGAGTAAGTTTTGTCTGGTGCGCGACAGTCCTGCTAAAGTAATGGAGACAAATAT
>NZ_JAUBTR010000039.1:0-3845 GCF_036705045.1 Microcoleus sp. BR0-C5 | reverse complement strand
TTAGAGAACCAAGACCTTGAACATCTATCTTGGGACAGATATCGTATATGTTCCCCGCATTCAAGCCGCATTAGACCGGTTTGGCGATCGCTTCCTCGAAAAAGTTTACACGCCCGCCGAACAAAGGGATTGCGGACAACAAAATTCTCAACTCAGCAGCATTAAAGGTAAAATGAATCGAGTTTCATGCAACCAGCTAGCGGGCCGCTGGGCAGCAAAAGAAGCAGTTGTCAAAGCTCTAGGCACGGGATGGCGGGGAATACGGTATGCAGATGTGGAAATTCGGCGCTCCGAAAACGGTGCTCCAAACGTGCAACTGCACGGAACCGCAGCAGCACAAGCCTCTGTTTGGGGAAATTGCCAGTGGCAATTAAGCCTCAGCCACGACGGAGACTATTGCACGGCTACGGCGATCGCCCTTTGTACCCCGCCGTCAAACAACGCCGTCGGGCGATCGAGCGAAACTAAAATCTAAAATCTAAATCTTTAATCTAAAATTGATCGATTGTGAGTGTGAATGACTACCGAAACCTACCTGAATCATCCAAACTTTGGGCTCCTCTTCAGGGTATCCCAGGTTGAAGACAGCCAAGAATTATTTACCACCCTATACGCCCAGCGCCTGTTTTTTTTGGTGACAAACGGCCCTGGCGGGCTGAGATTTGAACCAATCAGTCGCTCCGACGCTCGCCTCATGGTCGAAATTCGCCTGCGAACCCTGCGTCGCAGCGGTCAATATCACGAGTACGACCAATTGCAAACCATTCACCAGCGTACATTTCAATAACGAAAATCAGTAATTTGGTAATTGGTAACAGTCTTAATTTTCCTTCCCTCCACTCAAGAGCGTTGAGCACCCATGACCATAGCCTCTCGAATTAACAGCATTCGCCAACACTTGCCCGAATCAGTGCGGTTAATTGCCGTTACCAAACAAGTACCGACTGATGCTATCCGCGAAGCTTATGATGCCGGTATCCGGGATTTTGGTGAGAGTAAGGTTCAAGAGACTGCCGAAAAACAAAGCCAACTGCAAGATTTGCCGGATATCAACTGGCACTTGATCGGGCACTTGCAAGCCAACAAAGCCGCCAAGGCCATAGAGCATTTCCAGTGGATTCACTCTCTCGACAATTTAAAACTCGCTCAGCGACTTTCGCGCTTGGCGGGGGAAATGTCCTGCTCTCCCCAAGTCTGCCTGCAGGTCAAAATGTTGCCCGACCCGGACAAATACGGCTGGAGCGTTCCAGAACTGCTGGCTGACCTTCCAGAACTCAACAAATGTCAGCATATCAAAATTCAAGGTTTGATGACAATTCCTCCGCTGGGATTAGATGACTCGCAAATCCTAGAATTATTTAACAGCACCCGCGAACTTGCTGACAAAATCCAGCAGCAAAATTTGCCCTGCATTCAAATACAGCAGCTCTCGATGGGGATGTCGGGAGATTATAATTTGGCAATTCAAGCAGGTGCTACTATGGTACGGCTAGGACAAACCTTATTTGGCTCTAGGAGGGGATAAATAATTGAAATCTTCTGATAAAGACAATTTGGGTTAAATATAGAATAGTCAGCCACCCGCGACTAACGCGCAACGCGAGTATAGTCGGGGCAGCAAAGTCGTAAAGGAGCGTGAATCATGAATATTTTTTCTAAACTGCGAGATTTTGTAGGGATCAACAATGAGCCTGAGTACGATGACGTGTACGACGAAACGGAAGGGGAGCGCTATCAGAACTTCTACCAAGCGCCTGAACCCAACCCCGCTGCAGTCGCAGCGGAAGAAGAACGTCGTCAAAATCGTAGAATGCGAGAGCGGTCAGTAGTAGGATCGACAGGTATGGATGTCGTTGCACCAACCGGGGGAGTAGGGTCAGTAATGAATAACGTGATTGGAATGCCTGGAGCTATGAACGGGATTTCGGAAGTAGTAGTAATGGAGCCGCGCACTTTTGAAGAGATGCCGGCAGCAATTCGAGCCCTTAAGGAACGGAAGTCTGTGGTTTTGAACCTGACGGTGATGGACCCAGACCAAGCGCAAAGAGCTGTGGACTTTGTGGCGGGCGGTACTTATGCCCTTGACGGTCATCAAGAGCGAATTGGCGAAAGTATTTTCTTGTTTACGCCTAGCTGCGTGCAGGTGAGAACTCAGTCTGGTGTGGTTCACGAAGTGCCTCCTGCTCAAGGACGCCCTCGTGCTGCTGCTCCTGCACCGACAGTCTGGCCGGCAGAACAAGCTACCATCGCTCAGTAGTTATTAGTTAGTAGTTATTAGTCATTAGTCATCTGTCTTTAGTCTTTAGTTATTAGCCAGTAAGCTTTTAACTACCGAGAACCTGAATTTTGTATCCTTGGTTCTGGGCGCTTAACTCTTAGCTAAGGCGGTGGACTGATAATTAATGGCAACTAATAATTAATGACTAATGACTAGCATAAAATAGTAAGGTGCGTCGCTTTCAAATTTTCGATCGAACTTGTAAATTGTTGCGGGCGACGCACCCTACAAGGTAGCACTGTAGACTAATGACTAATGACTAATGACTAATGACTAATGACTAATGACTAACATAAAATTTGGTACGATCGGCGGCGGGGTAATGGGAGAAGCTCTCTTATCCCGCTTAATTGCACAAAAAGTTTATTTGCCTTCAGAAATATTGGTGAGCGAGCCTGGGGTAAAGCGCCGCGAGTTTTTGGCTAACAAATACGGGATTGGAACAACAGCCAGCAATCTAGAAGTTGCTGCGGCTACAGAAGTGCTGTTTTTGGCGATTAAACCGCAAGTTTTTGATACGGTAGCTTTGGAGTTGGCGGTGGCGGCCGATCGCAAACAAGGAAATAATGGAGAAACGGCTAATTCCCAGCCAGAAGCGGTGGTAGTGTCGATTTTGGCAGGAGTGCCACTCAGCAAGCTAGAACCAGCTTTTCCGGGGCGGGGAGTGCTGCGGGTGATGCCGAATACTCCAGCCACGGTAGGAGCGGGAATGAGCGCGATCGCTCCGGGAAAACTTGTTCAACCGGCTGATTTAGAATTGGTAAAGCGCATCTTTCAGGCCGTGGGAGAAGTGGTAGAAGTACCTGAGAGTATGCTCGATGCGGTGACTGGGCTTTCGGGTTCCGGGCCTGGTTATGTAGCAATTTTGATAGAAGCCTTGACAGATGGCGGAGTTTGTGCTGGACTGCCACGGGCGATCGCCTCTCAATTAGCGCTGCAAACAGTATTTGGTACGGCGAAGCTAATGCAAGAAACGGGAATGCACCCGGCACAATTGAAAGATCAAGTTACGAGTCCCGGCGGCACAACTATTGCGGGAATTGCTAAATTAGAGAGTAGTGGCTTTCGTTCTGCGCTAATCGAAGCCGTGAAAGCAGCTTGTTTGCGTTCTCAAGAATTAGGTAAATAAAAACAGAGAATTTAAGATGGCTTATAGCGACTTCAAGCTGAAGGCACTTCTCAAGCAATTTGACTTAACTCTTAACGAAAATCAAGATTTGTTTGCCGATATATCAGAAGTAGAATCTAGCGAAATCCTGAAAGTAGCGTTGAAAGAAAACGCAGCATTAGCAGTAGATATAAATACGGAAAAAGCTCGATCCGAACTGATTATCGCACCAATTTTACTTGAAGTTAGGCGGCAATTAAATTATCAAATTGGTCTATTTTCAGGTTCCGAGTTTAATGTAGCTCCTGAAAAAGGATTAAATGGAACCTGTGATTTTTTAATGAGTTTGTCAGCGGAACGGCTGTTTATCAGCGCTCCTGTTATACGGAATCCGGTTGTCATAGGTCTGTTATAATTGCTGAAAAAATCGAGGAAAAATAGCCATGCCAAAAAAAGTCG
>NZ_JAUBTR010000038.1:19849-66141 GCF_036705045.1 Microcoleus sp. BR0-C5 | reverse complement strand
CCCAGTAATCTCTTCAGGCTTGAATTTTTAAATTTTATAACCATCAATTCTATTTAAAGACCTGCGGAATGTGGGTTCTAAAATCTAAAATCTAAAATCTAAAATCGATTGACCGGATTTGAGGTTTTGGAAGGGTTGAAATGCGATCTAACTACTTGTCAAATACCTGCTATCGTGATGAATTCACAACATTTTGGGTTACATCACTTTTTTGCTGTGCGGGATGCTAGGGCTGCACGATGAAAAATATTATTGCGATGCGAAGGGAAACGATATCAGGAATTGTAGCTTTTGAGCACTGAAGTCCGATGCTGCCAACCTAATTATATTTTTTTCCTCGAATTTTATATGGTTCGTAAGAGAGTTAATTTATAGCAGGCAAGATTTATTTAATTTGCCACAGCATTTAACCTTTGTGCTGTAAAATGTAGCAGTTCTCAGTTGCCGACTATACAGTAGGGACTTACCGAGGGCCTGTTTTCGTGTTGGCGATCGGCTAAAATCCATGATAAATCTCGTTCTTAGCAAAGTCTCGATTAATAAAAATAATGCAACATTAGGCCCGGAATCCAAACCCATACAAAATAAGCCATTCCCAAATCTAAAATCTAAAATCTAAAATCTAAAATGGTATGACTTTCATCTCCCTTCAATATGCCCTGTTTCTGTTGGTTTTGTTCGCGGCTTACTGGTTGGTTCCACTGCGGTGGTGGCGGCTGTTCATCATGTTGGCGGGTAGTTTGATTTTTTACGCTTCGCTACAAATTTGGTACATTCCTCTGCTGTTAGTCGGTGCTTTGTTTAATTACTGCTTGGCGATGGCGATTGGGGAACCTCTGGATTGGCGGATTGCTAATGAATCTTGGAACCGCCGCCGTTTGTTGCTGCTGTGGATAGGAATCTCGCTGAATGTGTTGCTGCTTCTGGGCTTTAAGTATGTGCCTTTTTTATTGAGTTCGATCGGCACTTTGTTCAATTGGCCTGTAGCTATCGACGGGGCTGACTGGGTGAAAAGTCACGTCATCGCACCCCTGGGATTGAGTTTCTTTTGCTTTGAGTGCATTGCTTATTTGATTGACGTGTACCGAGGCGCGCCTGCTGCTACTTCGCTGCTGCATTTTGCTGCTTACAAATTGTTTTTTCCAAAACTGATTTCCGGCCCGATTACTCGGTATCACAACTTGATCTATCAACTGAAAACCCAGCAATTTCCGACGCCCGATCGCATTTCTGAGGGACTTTGGACGATCGCCTTTGGTGCAGTAAAAAAAGGTCTTTTCGCAGATAACTTGGGAATTTATGTCGATTTAAGCTTTACCAACTTGCAGCGGGCGGGTAGCGAGGATTTGTGGCTGGCGATTTTTGCTTACGGGCTGCAACTTTATCTCGATTTTAGTGGCTATGTTGACATGGCGCGCGGTACTGCTTTGCTGCTGGGTTGGTATTTGCCACCAAATTTTGATTTTCCTTATTTTAGTGCCAGCATAGCTGATTTTTGGCGACGCTGGCACATGACTTTAGGCGATTGGCTACGCAATTATTTGTATTTTCCTTTGGGCGGTTCGCGAGTCGGTTTGTGGCGCACTTGTCTGAATTTGTCGATCGTGATGTTAATTGCGGGAATTTGGCACGGGGCAGCTTGGGGATTTATTGTGTGGGGGGGTTTACACGGTTTAGCTTTGGCGGTTCACAGGCTGACTGATGTGCTGTTTAAGCGGTTGCGTATCGAGTTTTTGTGGGAAAATCCGATCGGGATTGCGATCGGTTGGCTATTGACTCAGACGATGGTTTTTGGTAGTTGGATATTTTTCCGCCTTCCCGATTTAAAGGATTCTGGATGGGCGATTTCGCATTTGTGGGGACACACTGCTGACGTGCAGTTTGCTGAGAAAGTTTATGGCGAAGTTTTGGGTTTAGATAGAGTGAGTTTAGCTGGGATGTTGGCGGCGTTGGCTGCGGCGATGCTGGGGAATTATGCGTTGAGTCGGGGTTTGAAATTGGAGTTAAATTGGCCGATGAAATTGGTGTTAGTGCCGCTTTGTTTGTATGCGGTTTGGGTGTTGGCTCCCGAAGGGGGTTTGCCTTATATTTATTTTGATTTTTAGGGTATTATTTAAGTCGCCTTCTGAACAGGCAAGATGCCTGTTCCACAAGAAAATCTACTCTTTGTGGAACAGGCATCTTGCCTGTTCTTGACAAGGGTGCAAGATGTCAGTCGAAGTGATTACCCGCTACCTATTAGTGTCAACTTAAGCTTTTAGTTTGCCAGTCCTCCCGCTCACCCAACAGTCCGCCAGGGAATGAATTCCCTGTCTCATAGCTAAAGTCCTCTCAAAGAGGACTGAAGAACTCATTAGTCCTAATAGCGAGGAATTTCGCTTTGAAGAAAGGGTTTCAACCGATGCCGGACTGAGGGCTTAACGTTAACTTGACATCAATGCCCGCTACCATAAAACTCACAGTCAACAGTCAACAGTCAACAGTCAACAATCATCTGGCTCCTGCACGCTACAACTGATAAGAACACCAGTCACTCCAGCTACCTACATAAAGTTTAGCATCGGGAATTCCAGCGATTTCTAAAGACAGTAAATTAACGCAAGCCGTCACCCCGGAACCGCAATAAACAATAATTTCTTCGGCTTTTTCTAATTCCGTCCACCGCTGTTTTTGTTCGGATGCCGATCGCACTTTTCCAGTTTCATCCGTCACCCCTTGCCAAGGATAGTTAACCGCACCCGGAATGTGACCTGCAATGGGGTCGATCGGCTCCCGCAAACCTTCATATCTCTCGCTTTCTCGCGAATCAACCAAAACCTTTTCCGGCAAGTCTTTACGCTCTTTTACCGCCTCAATATCTACCGCCAAATCCTGCTGCAATTGAGCAACAAAGTTACCCTCGCGGGAGTCGGGCAAAGTATTTGTTACCGGATAGCCCGCCGCTTTCCAGGCGCTGAAACCGCCGTCTAACAAAGCGACTTTGCTGTGTCCCATATATCGCAGCAGCCACCACAAACGAGCGGCAAAAGCCAGCCGCGAATCGTCATAGGCGACGACTAAAGTTTCTGGTGAATTAATGCCCATCGCGCTCAACTTCTCAGCTAATTCTTCAATATTTGGCAGCGGATGTCTACCGCCATGTTTGCCCACTGAACTCGCGAGATCGCGGTTTAAATCTAAATAGAAAGCTCCGGGAATGTGACTTTCTTGATATTGTTTTTGTCCCAATTCAGGGTCGGCAAGAGAAAACCGACAGTCAAGGATTACAACTTGCGGATTGTCGGTATTGGTTGCTAACCATTCAGGAGAAACGATTAAAGTGTTGTCAGTCATAATTATTCACATCTATGTTTTAACATTTATCGGGAAGGAGCTTTTTTCTCTGGTTCTGCTTTCTCGGAAGGAGATTTCTTAGAAGTTGCTTTCTCTGAATCTCTCTTTTCAGAATTTGATTTTTTAGGAGTTACTTTTTCCGAAGTTTCTTTGGGCAAATTGGATTTTTTAGGAGTTGCTTTTTCCGAAGGTGATTTTTCGGCTGGTGCGGGAGTTGGAGTTGGCAGAGGGGGAGTTACTGCTGCTTCTTGAGCGTAAAGCAGATATTTCTGATACTCGATTACTTTTGCTTGAGCTAGTTGATGGTTGGGGCTAGAAACTGGTACTCTTCTCATTAATGAGACAGCTTCTTGCCAACGATCGATAACTGTAGTCCAATCTTCCTTGGTTTTTGCCGATCGCCCTAATTCTGCTGCTTTGAGTGCGCTGTTAACGGCTTCTCGAAAAGTATCTGGTGCAGTTGCTAAATCTGCTGTTTCATCGGGATTATTCCCCGCAGTTGCTGCTGGCTGGTTCAAAATTTTACCGACAAACGCCACCACGGCGATCGCCAACATACCTGTTACTAGCCCAACTACAATGAAAGTCGATCGCAGTCGGTTCTCAAAAGCAGCAAGTTCCGGCGGTTTTTCTTCCTCAATATTGCTCTCCATCTCTGTGCGATCGTCCATATTAGGAACCGCAGTATTTGGTACAGCTTCTCCTGCAAAGCTCTGTGGTTCAAAATTGCTGTTTTCTAAACTAAACTCTTGACTCCAAGCAGCAGCAATCTGACCACTTTCTCGGCCCTCAACCTTCACTTTGCGAATCGAATCCGGCTGCAAATTCGTCAGCTCGGTGCGAACAAAATCAACTAATGTATCTTCTATCGGTATCTGCTCTGCCTCAAGAATTACATCCAAACAGTCGCCGTCGAGATTCGCGGAGGCTGTGATGCCTTCAGATTGCAACTGGCTGTTTAGCCAAGATGCGATCGCAGTGGCGGGATTTCCCTGCTTGGCAAGTTCCTGAAAATTAAGCTCTGTCATAGCTGGACACCTGATAATGCAGAAGGTAGAAGGCAGAAGGAATGAAAAAGTCAGAAATTGTTTTTTAAAGTTGAAAACACCCTAACTGAAATTCAACAAATAGTATAATGTATCGTGGCAAATTCCAGCCCAAAGATGCCAAGTCTCACTCTCGCTCCCCCTCCCAGCCCTTGGGAAAAGACTCGCAGTCCTTACTCCCAAACGAACTCAGGTTTGTAGTGAGGAATGCCAGTCGTGTTGCTCAGCCCCCAAATACTGCTGCTGCAACGAGGTTTTTGATACCGGGCGCGCCAGTCCAGATATTGCAAGCATCGCCCCTACAACCAGCATCCGGCTGGAAAAATCCTCGATCGCGCGGATGCGAGATGGGAAATTTGAGATGAAAAATTTGTGCAATCGCAGTGCCATCGGCGGACAGCGAGTGATATCATCATTTAGTCAATATTCAAGTTTTTATAGCAAATAACTCGATCGCACAATGGTAGCAATAGCAATTTTAGCGGCTGGACGCGGCACGCGCATGAAATCTGACTTGCCCAAAGTTCTACACGAATTGGCCGGTCGATCGCTAGTTGAGCGAGTCCTCCAAAGCTGTCAAGAAATTCCAATTTTCCGGCGAATTATCATCGTCGGTTATCGAGGCGAACTCGTTAAAGAATCCCTGATTCGAGGTCAAGAAATATCAGGGAAAAATCCTCAATCTCCTCCCCTAGAATTTGTAGAACAAACCGAACAATTGGGAACCGGTCATGCCATCCAACAATTGCTGCCTCACTTAGAGGGATTTCAAGGAGACTTGCTGGTCTTAAATGGGGATGTACCTTTGCTGAGGGCAGAAACTCTCAAACAATTGATGGTAATTCACAAACAGCACCAAAACTCTGCTACTTTATTGACAGCTAATTTGCCGAATCCCCAAGGGTACGGCCGAGTATTTACCGACAGTCAAAACTTAGTCCAGCAAATTGTCGAAGACCGCGACTGCACACAAGCTCAAAAGCAAAATCACCGAATTAATGCAGGTGTTTACTGCTTTCACTGGCCGGATTTAGAGAAAATTTTGCCAGACTTGAAGGCAGACAATGACCAAAAAGAATATTACCTAACTGATACGGTAAATTTCCTCAATCCGGTAATGGCGGTGGATGTGGAAGATTATCAAGAAATATTAGGAATTAACGATCGCAAACATTTAGCCACAGCTTGCGATATTTTGCACACGCGGATAAAGGACAAGTGGATGACGGCGGGAGTGACGCTGCTCGATCCCAACAGCATCACCATTGACGATACAGTAGAGTTGCAGCCGGATGTGGTAATTGAACCGCAAACTCACTTGCGGGGAAATACTTCGATCGCCTCCGGGAGTCGCATTGGCCCCGGCAGTTTGATCGAAAACAGTCAGATTGGGGAAAATGTGACTGTGCTTTATTCGGTGGTTTCTGACAGTATGGTTGCTGAAAATTCGCGAATTGGCCCTTACGCACACTTGCGGGGACACGCAGAAATTGGGGCTAACTGTCGCGTCGGCAATTTTGTAGAATTGAAAAATACTCAAATAGGCGATCGAACTAATGTGGCTCACCTGTCTTATTTAGGCGACGCGACTTTGGGAGAAAAAGTCAACATCGGTGCTGGGACAATTACGGCAAATTATGACGGAAAAAACAAGCACAAAACTCAAATAGGGGATGGGAGTAAAACGGGTTCTAACAGCGTGCTGGTTGCACCGATTACTTTGGGAGAAGATGTTACTGTAGCGGCGGGTTCTGTGGTGACAGAAGATGTGCCGAAGGATTGTTTAGTAATTGCCCGTTCCCGGCAAGTTGTCAAACCAGGTTGGAAGTTGAAAGAACCTAAAAAGTGAACGATTGTTCACTTTTTAGATGATCAGTTTCCACCCACGAGTTTCGCACTGGATACCAAAGAAACCGGGTTTTTATAACGGAAGCGATCGCACTCTAGGAGAGATTTTGCTAAAAAACCCGGTTTCTGCGTAAGTCCGCAACCTTGAGAAATCTGGTCGATCGCGATCGGCTATTTTTGGTTATTTTGCTGGTGCAGATAGTTGTTAATCGCTTTGGCAATTTTTTCTTGCTGGTATGGGTTCATGGTGCGGGGTAGGGAGATGCGACAGCCTCCACAAGCTAACAGTCTGACTTCGTACCAAATGTCATGATCCCGATCTTTTGTGCGATCGACTTCCACGCCATAAATCTCGCACAGAGAGTATTCCATGACTTTACCTGCCAACAAACCCCGCTGTTTAACAGTCAAGGTGTTTAAAGTTTCATCGAAGCTGTAGATTTCATTATTTCTCAAGACGATCGCTGCGATTCCTGCGAGCAAAAATATGCCTCCTGTCCATCCCAACCAGTGATCGTCTTGGCTTAAGCGCAGCAAGCGATTTTTTGCATTTTTAACAAAAAAATTGATGTCAGAAGCCACAGCGTCTTGGGTTCCCCAATTAGTGGAGTTAGCAGTGAAAGGAACAGTGCCAACAGAAGTCAAAAGTACAACTCTGGTTTTATAGCCGCATCTTTCCACTTTAGCTCCCCGCAAAGAAGCAAGCTCAATTTCTTTGATGTTCGATCCCAGTAAATTCGATCGCACAATCTGGCATTTTCCTTGTTTTGCCTGCAATCGCTGGCAGCTCAGACTTGCTGCATGATAGTCAAAAGTCAGCGATATCAGTCCCAATGTCATGAATAAACAACTAGGGAACCAAAAATCAAATATACTTTGAGTCTGAATTATTAATTCACTTGCTGTTTGCTTGATTATTTTCATTGATCTCACCCTTTTATTCCAAAAATGAGGCTACACATCGACTTCCTGACCCCGATGAGCCGAATTGTTAACTTATATATTATTGGAAGTCGTCCTCTGCCATGACCCCTTTTATTTTGCTAATAGATTAGCACTAAAATGTCTGACCGACAATAAAGGTCGCGAGTTTAACTGGGGCTGGGTTTAAGATAGCTTTCCGTGATTTAAATTAGATGAATCTTAAAAATATGTTAATTATGTTATGGGGAATGAAACGTTAGCTTCGCGTTCCGTAGGAAAGTAATCATCCAGGTGAGCATAGGTTTACATTTTGTTACATTGTCAGCTTTATTTGCGCCTACTTAATTATCATTAAGCTAATCCGCATATAAATTCCCTGGTCAAATCAACTTTCACTCTTGTGGGGAGTAGCGGTTGGGCCCGAAAGCCCGCCCTCAACACAAAATTTAAATGCACAACAGCTTAGTTATGGATTTGGGCGATTCCCTACGGGAGAGCTAGGGTTCACGGATTTGTAGGGCCAATACATTGCTAAGCGTGCGATTATCGCTAATCGAGATATAGCTGCGAATCAAGTCAGCCATTCTGTGTTGTTCTGTTAGTGAATAGCTTCTTAAACAGATGATATCGCCCCCGAACATCCACAAATCAACATAATAGCTACGATTTCCATCGCTATCTCCTATTTCCTCTAATTCCACCGCAGAAATCTCGCGAGTTGAGCATTCGCTAACATCATGAAGCCACACACCCCGTCGTTTAATGGTCATTTTGCTAAAAGTTTTATCAAAAATGTATGTTTCATCTATCGCGCCGTCCAACAAAGACAGCGAAAACAACAGAAATATGCCTCCACCTATCCAATTTGATGCTAAAATAATCTGCAATAGTCCAATGACGATGAAGGGAGAAATTAATAGCAAACCATCCCAGGCGCTCGAAGATTGAATTGTTAGTTTAGTCGGTGTTTGGTTGAGAATTTTCATCAGTTAATTTTGGATTTTCACCAACAACGTGAATTACTTATATATCCGCTATATCCAATTTCTCAGGCACGGATTATTATTTAACACTGCTTTGGACGATCGCAATTTTGGTGTTGTAAACAGCCTTGACAGCATAAGCGTTGCCCGGACGTATCTGTAAAGCTCTGTTAAAATTGATTAAAGCGGTTTGATAGTCTCCCTGCCCGTAGTAGATATAGCCGAGTTTCATCGATTGTTTGAAGTCAGAATTTTGAGCGGCAACACGAGCAGAATTAGGATTAGTTACAGGTGCAGAAGAATTAGGATATGGCTCTTGATAGAGTGAGGGATAAGTATTGAAATCCGAAGAAAAAGAAGATGGCGATTGCTCGTTAGACCCCTGATCTACATTAGGCACAGAAGGATCGGTTCCGAGAAGACCTATTACAGGCAATAATGCAATGATAATGCCTAACAAGAAATACATGAGGAATCCAGTAAGTTGAAGTAAAAATGGTTTTCTAACTTTTTTATTACTCCAATTTTTAATATGAAATACCCAGGAAGCAAAGGGAACAAAAAAGTAAACCAATCCCCACAGAGTTTCTTGTTCAATAGCTTGAGATAATCCCCAGATATAACCAACCAAAATTAAAATAAAGCCCAGACCGCCAAAAAAGAAGACGATCGCAATAATAGACATTTTATGTTGCTCCCGTTGGTGTAAAGTTATTTGACAAACTGTAAAGGTAAGGATTGAGGCACATTTTCAACCTGAAACTCTTTCCCCTGTTTGCTGTGTTAAAAATAGATTAGCGGTGACAACAGTTCGATCGCGCACAGCGAATGTTAGGATTTTGGTTAGGAATTAGACTAGGAACTCGATCGCGACTGCCGCAAATGATACCCTCTACCCTCGATCGACCCGAAGAACCATTTGCACGCGCCAGCAACGGCTGGGACATCCAAAAGCTTTACAGCGACTTGGCAAATGCCAAACAAGAATTCGCCCCCCACACCAGAAGAGGGCTGACACCCGTAGAAAAGCGGCACCTCTGCGGCTTGCTGTGCGGCTACAGCCCAGCCGAAATTGCGGTATTTCTCAACAAACAAATCAAAGGTGTAGAAGTTGATTTGTCAAAAACTTTGTACAGATACATAGAATTATTGACAAATCGACCCCGCAATGCTCTTAAAAATTGGAGAGATGCGATCGACTGGCTGGAAATAGCCGGGTATAAAACGCAGCCAAAAACCTCAACCGGCGCCATCTTAAAAGCTACTCTCCACCATTCAGACAGGATTTTGTCTGCGGCTATCAGTCCCGACGGACAATTCCTCGCAACGGGTTCTGAGGACAGTACAGTGAAAATTTGGAGTTTGCACAGCGGGGAACTGCGGCAGACGATTTTCGGACATTCAACAGCCGTGTTGCTAGTGGCTTTCAGTCCCGCCAGCAAAACGCTGCTGACACGATCGCGCGCGGGCACAGTCAAACTCTGGAACCTGCAAAACGGCGAACTGCTGAAGCGTTTGGCAGACGTGCACCGCCACGAATCCGTCGCCGTCAGCCCCGACTGGCAAATTTTGGCGATCGGCACCACCCGCGGCACGATCAAGCTTCAGCACCTCAACAGCGGCCAACTGCTGCAAGTTTTAGAAGGCTATCAAGGGGATGACATAAGTGCCATCGCCCTGAGTCCCAACGGCAAAATGCTAGTAGCCAGCGGACTCAATGCAGCCAGCGGTTTCTGTCGGGCCACAGTCACTTTGTGGGAATTACCGGGAGGCGAAGTAAGGCGAACATTTGGCAGCGAAAATTATGTA
Organism: Microcoleus sp. BR0-C5; assembly: GCF_036705045.1. Classification (NCBI taxonomy): domain Bacteria; kingdom Bacillati; phylum Cyanobacteriota; class Cyanophyceae; order Oscillatoriales; family Microcoleaceae; genus Microcoleus; species Microcoleus sp. BR0-C5. The sequence continues at coordinate 56,198 of NZ_JAUBTR010000038.1, read as the reverse complement.
GCGATTTCTTCCGATAGCCAAATTCTTGTCAGTCATGGAGGCCAAACTATCAAACTGTGGAATTTGCAAACAGGCGAATTATTGCATTCGCTGCAAACAGGAATTCGCATCACTTCCGCCGCCGCAATTAGCCCCGACGGGAAATACTTTGCAGTGGGCTGTTTTGACGGTACTGTTAGACTTTGGAATCTTCGCGGCGACTTGCTGCACACTTTAGATGGGCATTCTAGCCCTGTTTCTGCGGTGGCGATCGGGCTTTTGGGCGAAACTATCGTCAGCGGTGGGGAGAATGGTACTGTTAAACTTTGGCAACTGCGGATTGAAGATTAGAGAGGTGACGGGCCATGATTAAATTATTGGAGTATAATTGATTTAAGGTTTTTTAGAGGGGCCCAGACAATGAATGTTACCCTAACACCAGAACAGGAAAATTACGTGCTCTCGCAATTACAAGGTGGCAACTATGACAGCGTTCAGGAACTAATTAGCGAAGCATTGCAACTGCTAGAAGAAAGAAATCGTGCACTGAAACAGCAGCGTCTGGCAGAACTCAGACAAAAAATTGCTAGCGGCACTGAGCAAATTGCTCAAGGAAAAGTGACTGATGGTGAAGTAGTTTTTGCCAGATTGCAGGAAAAAATTCGCTCAATTTCTGAGTCTGGATTATGAGCAGCTATTCTTTCTCAGATGATGCAATTCAAGATTTAGATGACATTTGCGAGTATATTGCTGGTAATAATTACAGTTCGGCCAGTAAGCTTTTTGATAGGATTCGAGAAGGATGTAAAGTCACGGCGGATTGTCCTAATATGGGTAAAAATTATAGCCAGCTAGCTTCCAGCTTGCGAGGATTTATTGTCGATGATTACATCGTTTTTTATTACCCCAGAGAAGATGGAATTGATGTAGTTCGCGTAGTGAATGGATACCGCGACTTGGAATCTATTTTTTCAGATTCGGATGAAGGATAGGACGATCGCATTTTCAGAACTCATTGCATAAAATGTCGCCATATTGCTAGAAGTGAGAAAGGAATGAGTAAAACTAAGGATCGCGAATTAAATAACTTACAATTTTAATTGTTATTGTGGGATGGGCGTCCCGCCCGTCCAAAAAGGACGGGCGGGACGCCCATCCCACTTTCAAGAGTGGAAGTTATTTAATTCTCATTCCTAACGCAGATCGAACTCCCCGACTTCTTGGAGAAGTCGAGGATCGGAATCACCGATTAAGAACCATTTTTAAGCAATGAAAATCAGCGTTCCCTTGCTCATTTCCAAAGTATCGCCCATTTGCATACCGTTGTGAAAAGCACCCAAAATCACCTCGCTAGTTTTGCCGAAAGCGATCGCCCCGGTAGCATCAATTCCAATTGCGCCAAAATCCCGTTGACGTTCGTCAGCTTCAGCAAAAGAACGCTCAAAAGCAGCTTTCAAACTCAAACCATCCGTTACCCGAATCACAATTCGCGCGGCCAAACACTCGTCCATAATGTGCTCGCCAATCCCCGTACAGCTTACCGCCGCACTCCCTGCCGCGTAATTTCCTGCAGGCATCGCCGAGTCGCTAACCCGCCCAATCCGCTCAAAACCCTTGCCACCAGTCGAAGTCCCAGCAGCCAAGCGTCCATGCACATCCAAAGCTACGACTCCGATCGTACCCACACCGGCAGGTTCGGCAACCACGTCAGCCATTGCTTTGCTAAAATTGCCTTGGCGTTCCTGCATCCACTCGTGCAAACGCAAATCCGTCATCGGATCGTAAATCGGCAAGTGAAGTTCTCGCAGCAATTCTGCCGAACCAAAATCAGAGAGAACCCGATCGTCCGAAGTCTGCAAAAATTTAGCAAGTTCGATCGGATTTTGAACGCGAGAAACATTAATCGCCCCGCTGAAACGCTGCATCAAACCGTCCATCAGCGAAGCACTCATCCGAATTTGACCGTCCGACTGCACCACAGAACCAGTACCGGCATTGAATCGCGGGTCATCTTCCAACAATTGGCAGCCCCGCACCACTGCATCTACGGCACTTGCACCGTCTTTCAGCAGCGGATAAACTTCCTCCAAAACATCGTAAAGCGATTTCCGCACCGCCTCAATTCCGCCTTTACTGTGTAGAGAACTGCCGGCACCGCCGTGAATAACTAGCTTTGGTTGCACTTGTTGCGATGCCATAATTTATAACCTAATAACCTAAAATTTTTCCTTTGCAATCTTAGCTTTGTTCGAGCAACTTGCTCTAAATTCTTAATCTTGAGCCGCCAAACGGCGGCGACGACAACGTTCGGAGCAGTATTTCACCTCATCCCAGCAGTCGGCCCATTTTTTGCGCCAAGTAAAAGGTCGATCGCACACCGGGCACATTTTTGTCGGTAAATCAGATTTCGATCGTTGCTTTGCCATGCTAATTTTGACAATAGATTAACTAATTCACATCTTGTACCATTTTTATGAACAGGCAAGATGCCTGTTCCACAAGAGTTAAATTGGATTGTGGAACAGGCATCTTGCGATTATGAACAGGCAAGATGCCTGTTCCACAAGAGTTAAATTGGATTGTGGAACAGGCATCTTGCGATTATGAACAGGCAAGATGCCTGTTCCACAAGAGTTAAATTGGATTGTGGAACAGGCATCTTGCCTGTTGCTGAGGAAACAACCCGCATCTTGCCTGTTGTTGAGGCCTGTTCCACAAGAGTTAAATTTGATTGTGGAACAGGCATCTTGCCTGTTGCTAAGGAAAAACCTACTTTCTGCCAAACACCTCCCCAAATTAAATGCTCTCAACGGCCGACGCCAACATCCGAATAGTCTTAGTCGAACCTGCAGGCCCATTGAATGTGGGTTCAGTGGCCCGCGTCATGAAAAATATGGGTTTGCACCAATTAGTTTTGGTAAATCCCCAATGCGATCATTTAGGGGAAGAGGCCCGACTGATGGCAGTTCGCGCCGCCGACATATTGGAAACGGCCAAAGTTGTCGAGAGTTTGCCCGCTGCTTTGGTTGGGTGTGTCAGAGCGATCGCAACTACAGGAGATGATAGTCGATCGTTGCCAACACAACTAGAAGAACCCGCAGAGGCCTTGCCTTGGCTCCTAGAAGCCCCCAGCGCCCTCATTTTCGGCAGAGAAGACTGCGGCTTGACCAATACTGAATTAAACCGCGCTCAACGCCTGATCCGCATTCCCAGCAGCGATGCCTACACTTCCCTAAATCTCGCCCAAGCCGTCGCTATCTGCTGTTACGAACTATACCGGGAAGAAGGAAGAAGGAACAAGGAACAAGGAACAAGGAAGAAGCAAGAGGGAACAAGGAACAAGGAACAAGGAAGAAGCAAGAGGGAAGAAGGAAGAGAAAAGCAGGAAGAAGAAGAAGCCTCGTTCCCAGGCTCAGCCTGGGAACGCACATCCAGAGGCTCTGCCTCTTCAATACCCGATGCCACAGATAATTTATCAACTTGTTACCAAGAACAACTTGCCACCCGCCCGACAGAAAATCCCTCAATTCCCCTCGCCAGTGCACCCTTGGAAAATTTAGAGGGATATTACCAGCAACTAGAAACGCTGTTACTCAAAATAGGATATTTGCAGCAGCACACAGCAGCAAGCAGGATGGAAAAATTTCGGCGTTTGTACAACAGAGCTTATCCGACAGTGGATGAAGTCGCCATGCTGCGGGGCGTCCTCCGCCAAACAGAATGGGCAATCAAAAGTTACCCACGAGAGGCAAATTCTGATACTCTGGATGGGGCGTTACCGGAAAATCCAACCGACAGCTAGGAGAACTTTCCTGCACCCAGTTGTCACCTTCATAACAGGGTTCCTTGACTAAAAACCTAAGCTTTGCGATAATTTGCGGGCAATAAACCCGGTTGCTGATACCATGCAGCGTCTGGGATAAATCTAAAATCTAAAATCTAAAATCTAAAATTGATTGGCTGGCAAGCTGAAAAATCTTAAACTTGAACTTTACATTAGTGATGAAGGAGTAAGACGTGGCAGAGCGGTTTCCCAAAGGATCGATATTATCGGTGATATCCTCGATATCCTCTCCCAACTCCGGCTCAAAGCAGCCTAAGTCAGGCAAAGCAAGTCAGTCTGGCAACTCGGGCCGTCGCCGCCCTTCGCAACCGCAAAACGGCAATTCAGAAATTCGATCGCCCGAACCAGCGACTTTGCCACCGCAACAAAGCCGCGGCAGCAGAATTGGAGCTAATTCTCCCACATCTTCAGAAGAATTTACCACACAAGACTTTTTATCCGATCCTCGATCGGCAATTAACCCCAGAAAACCCAGAACCAGCAAAACTCCGCAGTCGAAGACTCGCCAACCAGGCAAAAAAGGCCTCGCTGCTGTCGATATGTTCGAGTTTCCGAACCCGAATCTGGAGCGGGAAAATGTGAGTTCGATCGCCAGCAATCCCAAGACCCAGAGCCCAACTGCGACTCCGCCTGCAACCCGTGGAAGTCTTCCCAGTTCGCCCCCAGTTCGCATTCCAGACACGGTAATCCCCGCAGATGCCAAAAAACCCCCCGTGCCTAAACCACGCTCACAAGCGAGTCAGAGACCGGGTAAACGCTCTGCACCTCGGAGCGTGCCACCGTTGGTGTACGCTACTCGCTTGCTGATTTTGGGAGTTGGGATAGCGGTGATTTGCGGTACGCTGCTGTCGGTGGTAAATGCTGTGAGTCGAGCATCGACTGTAGCGACAGAAGAACAAACTACCGCAGGGCAGAAAAACCCAGCCGATAGCGCATCTGCAGCATCCGCAACCCCAGAAGTGCTGCAACTGAATCAAGAATTAGGAGCTTTAAAAACCCAAGTTCAGGTTTTAGCAACAGAAAATCCTAGTTTGACAGCCGGAATATTTCTAGTCGATTTAGATACTGGAAGCTACTTAAATTTTAATGGCGATACTGCTTTTGCTTCAGCTAGCACAATTAAAGTACCAATTTTAGTAGCTTTTTTCCAAGCAGTAGATGAGGGCAAAGTGCAGTTAGATCAGATGCTGATGCTGAAGTCCGAACACATTGTCGGCGGTTCTGGGGATATGCAAGACCAGGCTCCTGGCAAGAAGTATTCGGCTTTGGAAGTTGCCCAAAAGATGATTGTTGTCAGTGACAATACGGCGACAAATATGATGATTGAGTTGTTGGGAGGTGCTGAGTTTTTGAATCAGCAGTTTGCAAATTGGGGCTTGAGTACCACGGTTCTGCGTAATAATTTGCCAGATTTGGAGGGAACTAATACTACCAGTCCGAAGGATTTGATTAATATCATAGCCCAGATCGATCGGGGTAATTTGGTATCGGTGAAATCGCGCGATCGCATTTTGCAAATCATGCGCCAAACTAGAAATGATTCTTTGCTGCCGAAAGGTTTAGGCGAAGGTTCAGTTATTGCTCACAAAACCGGCAACATTGATACAATGCTTGGGGATGCGGGGATGGTGGATTTGCCGAACGGTAAGCGTTATTTAGTGGCGGTGATGGTGAAGCATCCGCCGGAAACGGAGAAGCCAGCTCAAACATTGATTCGGGATATTTCTCGGATGAGTTACCGCTATTTGTACGGTGGGGAAACGCCAGCAGATTCACAAGTGAAAATTAAAAATTGAAAATTTAACCGGGTTTTTTCGGGCAAGTGTTGTAGACTTTATCAAACTATAAATCAGTTTGTATTATGAAACTAAACATTCGACTTGCTTGTCTGGTAGCGCTTTCAACTTTAGCTGTTGGAGTCTCCCCCGCCTTGAGTAATGCTAATCCTGCTGCTGAATCTGAGACGGACGGCGTGAGAGTGATCAACAATAATATCGAACTCAATCGGGCGAAAAACTTAGCCCGTCAAGCAGCAGAAATTGCTAATGGGGGTTTAGGCAACTATCGAGCTGAAGCTTCTATGCACGGTACTTCTAAGGAATCGCCGTTTGTTGACAATGGCGATGGAACTTGGACTTTTACTTTTAAGGGTTACAAGCCTGGTTCGTCTGTCTATACTGTAGAAACGGTTGTTACGGTTTCTCAAGATGGGAGGGTGAGAGTTGATTATAATGGGCAAATTCGCGAGTCAAGCGGAATTTAACAATACTTCGGACTTACTCACCGGTGCTCAGAAACCGGGTTTTTCAATGATGGGGAGTGGGGGAATGTGGAATTATTGGTCTTGAGTTTATCATTCCCATGCAACCGGAAACGATATGAACTTGTGAAATAGCGATCGCCCGATTAGAGAAATCATTGATTAAGCTTTCGGAGCGGGTGATTCTCGCAACATTCTTTCGCTACTGAGATCCCGATCAATTTTCTTTGTTAAGCCGAGAGCCGGAGCTGTCAAATAAACGAACGAGGACACTCCGGTCACGCTTTCAAGTTGCTTGTTACCTCGTCAGGCAAAATAGAAGCAGATTGATAAGTTTACTCGTGATAAGTAGTTATATCTAAAAAAGTGTAATATAAATAAAGATAAACTTTACTAGATAGAGATTAGCAAAAGCTATGAAAGTCAAGCACTTTATCAATCTGCACAAAGGACTCAGCTTTCCATTTATTTTGACACTGATGCTCATTTACCAAAATTTTAATTTGGGTGCTTGGGTTTATCTCGCTCTGCACGGTACTTATGGTTTGTTGTGGCTGCTCAAAGACCAGATATATCCAGATAAACAGTGGGAACAAGAAATCTCTGTCGGAACGGGAATACTCGGCTTTGTGTTGGTTAGCCTCTATTGGGTAGCACCTTTTATTTTGATTAGCAGTGGCTCACAACCACCTCTGCCGTTAGTGGCAGCAGCAATTTCCCTAAATATCATCGGTGTCTTTCTACACTATACTGCTGATGCACAGAAGTATTACACCCTTAAGTACCATTCGGGACTAATAACAGAAGGATTTTTTGCCAGATCGCGCAATACGAATTACTTAGGAGAAATCCTCATCTACGGAGCGTTTGCGATGCTAGTTCAGCACTGGCTACCTTTTTTAATTCTGGCAGCTTTTTTTGCTGGTGTTTTTATTCCTAACATGATAAAAAAAGATCGTTCACTCGGACGATATCCTGAATTTGCCGACTACAAAGCTCGGTCTGGATTTTTACTACCTCGACTATTTGTATCGACAGATATCGAACAAAAAAAAGACAGTTTAGAGGAGAAAGTTGGTTAAAAATAGTAATTTAGGGCGTTGCGGAATTACAATATGAGTTGAGGAGGGATAATAAGGCGAATTTTTAGGAAATGCCCTGAATTGAGCTCAACTCATATCCGCAAAATAAGATAAAGCTTCTAATAATAAATTTCCCGCCTTTGCCGCACAGCCTTAGCGATTGCCCCATACCCCTTTGGGAACTTTTACCGTCACGCTCGTAGGCGATTTAAAGCAGTCGGTAGATACTTTTAAACCATCGTTTTTCAAGACACAGAGGCTCAAACCCTGGCCGCACCAGCCATACAGCCGAAAGATTTGACCTCCTCAAAAAAACACCTACCGATTCACGGACATTCCAGGAACCGGAAAGCGATTAAACACTCGCGACTGCTAACTGTTCCGCCGCTTCACTCTCGTTCATCTCGTCGAGTTTTTGCCAAACTTGCTGCATCAATTCATCCAACCCAACTCGACTCACAGCCGAAATCAACAAAATCGGAGCGCCGCTAATTTCTTTAAGTCGGCTGATTAAATTACCGATTTCTTCGCTTTCAAGATCGATCGCATCTACCTTATTAAAAGCCAAAATCTGCGGTCGATCGGCTAAACCACGCCTGTAAGCCTTCAATTCTTCCTGAATTGTGACATAATTGGCGATCGGATCTTCATCGGTAATATCGATCAAATGCAGCAACAACCGAGTTCGTTCGATGTGCCGCAAAAACTCGTAACCCAAACCAGCGCCTTCGTGAGCCCCCTCAATCAATCCCGGAATATCAGCAAACACCGTACCGTCGCCAGTCGGTTTTCTGACTACGCCCAAATTCGGGACTAAAGTTGTAAACGGATAATCTGCTATCTTGGGGCGGGCTGCAGACAAAGCAGAAATTAAAGTGGATTTGCCAGCATTCGGCATCCCCAGAATTCCCACTTCAGCTAATAGCTTCAATTCCAAACGCAAAAATTTGTGTTCTCCTTCTTTTCCCGGCATCGCATAATCTGGAGCACGGTTGGAATTGGTCAGAAAACACTTATTCCCCAAACCGCCTTTGCCGCCTTTGGCTACGCAAAAAGTCTGTCCGGGCGTTACTAAATCTGCTAAGATTGCCTGAGTTTCCGCGTCGTAAACTACTGTACCGCAGGGAACTTCGATCGTGCGATCGTCCCCACCGGCACCGGTCATATTTTTCGGCGCGCCCCGCTTCCCGTCATCGGCTTTAAAAATCCGGTTGTACTGAAAATCTAGCAGCGTTTGCAGGCTTTCCACCGCCACCATATACACGGAACCGCCTTTGCCGCCTGTCCCGCCAGAGGGGCCGCCCGCTGGTACATACTTTTCTCTGCGAAAAGCTACCATACCGTCGCCGCCTTTGCCGGCTGCGACTTGAATATCTGCTCGATCGATAAATTGCATAATTTAGTCAGTTGTCAGTTGTCAGTTGTCAGTTGTCATATCATGTCCAATCGAGCGATTAAGAGGGCGGGTTTTTGAGATTGTCAATTATTGGAAAATATTTTTCGTGAACCCGCCCCTACCTTATTAGGGGTAATCGACCGGACATGATATCACTTGTCATTGGTCAATTGTCAATTGTTAGTTGTGATTAGTCATTAGTCATTAGTCATTAGTTATTATACCAGATGCAAGTACCATATTCCCCTTTTCCTTTAGTCCGCGTCGGCGGACGACAGCCAAGTTTAGTCGCGATTTACAGTTGCCGGAAAATTATAATTTTACCAATTTTTAAAAGTAGTTCAGAGCCAGAGATTGTACGTGAGCATTTGTAGGGAAACGGCAATGCCGTGTCCGGCTCCTAAATCGGCGATTTTTAATAATTTGTATAAGCTTGAGGATTGTACCAAAACTTTGGTTGAATTAGTATTATCAAAGCAAATTTGATATTAGCAGGACTCACGCACAAAAACTGCATAAACCCGGTTTTTCTACTGGGGCGGATGGGTGTAATGATGTTTTTTCGTAGAAAAACCAGGTTTTTGCGTTCAGGACTAATAGTAGTCATTGGTTAATAGTTACAATCATTAATCCAAATTTTCACAAGAATGACTAATGACTAATTACTAATGACTAATGACTACTAACAATAGGACGATACATCTTCCTTACATTCATCTGCCAAATAGCAGAGAGCTCGAAAGCGCATCCCGACTAACTGTTCGTAAAGCGGGTTAATCTGGCACATCGCCGGAATATGGACGATTTTGCGACCAAATAATACGATATCTCGCTCAAACGGACACTGGGGCGGAATAATTTTACAGACAAAGTGTGCCAATTTTGGGTCGTGAATTTCCCAGCCGTCAAGCCAGTCTTTGACGGGTTGCAGGACATTTTTGTGGTGAGGTTGAGGTAGCCGAGATGAAAGCGGTGTTCCGACGGCGGGGAGGACATTCGCATCAAAGACTATTTGGCTGGTGGGCCCCTGCGGATCGCACTTGCTGTCTTCGATGGTGTGTCGCAGAGCTTCGATCGCCTCTACATTGTGCCCCAAAGCTGTGCAAAACTTAGAGATTACCTCGTCTTCGCTGCTCGAGTATGTACCGTCTGCCAAGGCTACCATTACTGCTGTCCTCAAAAAATCCTCGCCTTTGGCGGTGTCTTGCCCTAACGCAGTGGCTAGTTCCTCTGCGGTAATCGGTTCAAAAGGCGCCTCAAAAGATATCGGATGTAGTTCATCCTCAGTTAGATTCGCAATCATTTTTTGCTCGTATTCGTCAAAGTTGCCGTCTGCCCAAGCAATAGTCAGCAATCCGCGCAGCCAAGCAGTAATCTCTTCATTGGTGCAGGAAGATTTAGCGTTACTCATTAGCCTTTCCATTTGGATATACGAGTCAATTTGGTCGTTTACAGCGGGAGCAATATTTGCCTCCCAAGAATTATTACTGCTTGTTTGTTCGATCGACGATCTATTTGTAGAAGGTTGGTGCCTGAAGATTGCTCCAAACGTTTGTAGTGGACGTGTTAAAAGCATATTGGTTTCTCAGCAGCATCGCTGACTAGCGAGCTAATCTATTGGCTAATCCTATTCCCTAAAAAGTCATCTATCGGGAGGAATAGGTTCGTTGAATTCATCTTAACTCTAGTTGCACCCATCGAGATGGCGATCGAGTTTTATGCAACCCCGATTGCCATTAGCAACCCAATTTTTCGCAAGAAATAAAAGGTTGGCAAGCGTAGGATCTAATCAGAAACTGGGTTTGTCACCTAGGGGCGATCGAACTTCGCTCTGTTTACATTTTAATATATATTTTTGTGAATTTTTCTATGCCGGCAGCACAATATTAACAGCGAGTCGGCTTTAAGCTGTTAAAAGAAAAATATAGGAGGAAAATTTTACGGCCTATAAAAGGTTTTGATTGCTGCGTCCGTCTAAAAATGACCGATTTTTTTTTAACTTCGGCGGCACAAAATCCAGCGCAATTCCATTGGCGGGCGGGCGTTTGCCATCGGGAAGACATCTCGACCGGTGGCCCAACTGGGAAACCAGGGCGTCGGCGGCCAGGCTCCTTCCGGCAGGTGGTGGCGTTCGTACTCAAACACCAATTCGTCGGATATTTGGACTAAGGGCAACCCTTCCATTGCGGTAGCGAGTTCTTGGGGCGTAAATAAAGTAGACCAAGAGAGTTGGGCAACTTGTCGCACGAGGGCATCTGGCTGATAGTCACCGACGGTTAAAAACGTGCTGAACAGCAACAAGCCTCCGGGAGACAGGGAATCGCACATTTTAGCGAGGAAAAGCCGTACTTGATCGCTGTCTCGAAAATGTGAGATGACTTCAGCGGCAACTGCCAACTGGTACCGGGCAGGTTTCATCCGCATTAAGGGGTCGAGCACGTCGCCTTCAGTCACTGTCACGGGAAGGTTTTCGGCTGTTACTGCTGCTTTCAATTGTTCGGCAAAAGCTGGAGCTAGTTCGATCGCATCTACAGAATAGCCCAATCTCGCCAGGGGCAAGGTATTGCGGCCGGTACCAGCCCCCACGTCCAAAATCCGCACTCGATCGGGCGTGCCCAATTTAGCAGCCGTTGTCATCAATTTTGCATCTGGATGAGAACCGAAAAGCGGAGGTTCTCTGGTGTCTACCCAGCTTTTATACTGTTCTCCAACACTTGAGGTAGTAACAATGACTTTGCAGGCTAAACCGGTTTGTGGTGGCTGCACTGATTCGTATTGTAGGATCAGCATCGATGCTGTGGAGGTGCGGTAGCCTTGTTCTAACTTGGTGGCTAACAGCTTGCTGAGTTCGTCTCTGCGGTCTTCGGGCAGTGGTCTGTCGAGAGTGCTAAATAGCTTTTCTATGGACTTGAGATAGTGGCTTAGCATTCCCGGAACGCAGGGGAAAACTAATTCTCCACGAGCTATGATGCGAGTATTAATTTTGTAGAGGATTGCTTGCTGGAGAATGTCGGGATTTACTACCAGCGGTAGCTGTTCGGTCTGGTTGATTGTACTTTCGGCGCCCATAAATTCCGCGAAGAAGGAAGAAGGAAGAGAGAAGAAGGAAGAAGGAAGAGGGAAGAAGGAAGTTCGGCAACGGATTCTGTAACGGATGTAACGGATATAACGGATGTCAGGAAGAAGGAAGCCCTGTACAAGATTTAACGAATTTAACTGATGGATTTTGAGGATTGAGGTTGGAGGTTCGGGGGAATTCCGTTGAGAGCTGACTGTACAATTTTAAAGTATAAAAAAGCCGATTTTAGATTTATTTGGTTTGGTTGCTTAGTCTTTTGAGATTGTAGAAAATCCGATTTGAGAGCTTTATTTTAGATAAATCTCAAATCTCAAATCTCAAATCGACCAAGCCCAAAACCCGATTAGGTCTGAAAATCGGATTTATTATCAAGATAAGCTGTAGCGCATTTAAATTGTATTTTTCACGGCGAGGTGGAAAAAGCGTCTAATCCTCTCGCCTTCTCCCCTCTCTCCTTCCCCTTGTCAGCCATAACAGGCAATGTATATGGGTAGCAACTAAAAGCTGGGCTTAGTTGCTGCCGGTAAAAGTCACTAGGGGGAATCTTGACTGAGCTTCAGTCATTGGGCGCCGTCTGCCTTCCTCTTGCCAGTAGTTGATTACTTCTGTGGCTTGGTTGAGGATTTCGACGCGATCGTTATCAGCAATCCAGTGTTTGGCTTCGAGTTCGTTTTTGAGGTCTTCCCACGCATCTTTGCGGGGCCAGAAAAAGTAGGATGTCAGCGGGCTAGTTCCTTTGCCGACAACTTGGTCAACGGCGAGGGCAACATTCTCTTCTAGCCAGAGAACTTTTAAGATGAACTTGGACAAGCAAACCTCCAGGGTTCCGATCGAACTTGTTAAAAATTTCTACAATCGCTAAGCGTAGCACACTCTGTTCGATAATTGGTCATCGGCCATGAAAAGTTTTGTGGCGCGACTGCTTTTAGCGCCACTCAGGGGCTGGGAACAGATAAAATTTGGGTTCTCACCCGCCCTAGGTACAAGGATGGTTAAGTTGTGAACAGAGTTATTGTAGTCTTCGACATTGATGGTGTGGTGCGGGATGTGTCCGGTTCCTATCGGCGGGCGATTGCGGATGCGGTGGAACATTTCACGGCGGGTGCTTTTCGTCCGAATTCTCTCGATATCGACTCTCTGAAGTCTGAGGGAGTGTGGAATAATGACTGGCAAGCGTCTTTCGAGTTAGTTTGCCGTTATTTTGAGGGGATTGGGCGATCGAGAAACGAACTCGCTCTCAACTATGACGAATTAGTGGCTTTTTTCCAAAGTCGCTATCGCGGGCCTGATGAGAAAAATTGGACTGGTTATATTTGTGACGAACCGCTGTTGTTAAGTCCGGCTTACCTGGAAAATTTAACTGTTGGGGGCATTGTTTGGGGCTTTTTTAGCGGGGCGATGCGGGATGAAGCTGCTTATGTTTTGTCAGGGAAATTGAGTTTAAATTCCCCGGTGTTGGTGGCGATGGAAGATGCACCGGGAAAACCCGATCCGGCTGGACTTTTCGCGGCAATTGAACAGTTGGAAACTCTGCACGGTTTAGAAAAAAATTTGCCTGTGATTTACGCGGGAGATACTGTTGCCGATATTTACACGGTTGTGAAGGCGCGGGAAGTGCAACCAAATCGAGTTTGGCTGGGGGCTGGAATTTTGCCACCTCATGTTTTGGATGATGCTGTGCGCTGTAAGGCGTATGCTGCCGCGCTGGAAAATGCGGGTGCAGCAGCGGTTTTCAGGAATGTCGAGGAGTTGACGGCTGCGCGGATTCGAGAATTAGTTCTGTTGACTGTTGACTGTTGACTGTTGACTGTTGGCTGTTGACTGTTGACTGTTGACTGTTGACTGTTGGCTGTTGACTGTTGGCTGTTGACTGTTGACTGTTGACTGTTGACTGTTGGCTGTTGAATCGGGGTCAAAAAAATGAAAATTGCGCGAATTATTTGTTGGCAGCTTGATTCGACTTTACGCCCGACGATGAAGCGCAGATTTGACACCGTATTATTTACAAACAAAACAAATAGACCTCTTGCAAAAGTCAAAAACTCACCCCCCTCAGTCCCCCCTTACTAAGGGGGGAAGCAAGAAAAATTAGGCTCCCTCCCCGCGACTTCGGGGAGGGTTGGGGAGGGGTCTCAGCATTTTTGCAATAGGTCTAATGTAATTTTGTTAATTGACACTCCCCGACCTCAAGGTACGGGGATTCTTAAGACATTTCTGTCAAAATATCCCGCGCAAGCGTGGGTTCCCAGGCTGACTACGTTTGCACCGTTGAGTGCGTAGTCATATCTCCTCAAAAATGTTTTGGGCGTAGACTTTCCCCCAGTCCAGGGGTAGGTTTTTAAATCTTGTCTGATGTGTTTATTCTACCATATTCATTTGTGCCAATGGATTTGTTACTTTACTTAATAATGGCAAAAGCCGTCCTATAAGGACGGGGTTTTCAACCCAATTCTATGATAATTTTGCAGCTTATTTTATTGACAAGTAAATGTAGTTTTGTTACATTTATTTGTCAATTTTTGCATCTTTGAGTTGACAATATCTGCTACTGCGGCTTAGTACAGAGTAGAGGTCAAGCTCTAGGAGAATGCAACTATGTTAGTTTCGCGATCGAGTGATAAACAACCTACGCTGGAAGAAACGCGGCAACTAGAAAAGCTCCAAGTCCAAATCGAGCGAGCTGTTGCTGACGGCAAGATATCTAAGCATGAAATGGAAGACATCAAGAGAGCGATTTTTGCTGACGGAAAAGTTACTGTTGAAGAACTGGAACTGTACAGAATATTGGTGACAGATAGGATTGTTTCTGGAGATGTGGAATACGAGTTTTGAGAATAAAGAAGTTGGGCAACGAGCGGTGTACTGGTGAATATTGAGGAAAGAAGCAACAGGGAAGAAGAGTTTGAATTGTTCTTCAATAGTTTGTTTTCTGTTATAGCAATCCTTGCAGGAGTCGTAAACTTTTTACCCCACCCCAACCCTCCCCTTATCAAGGGGAGGGAGTAAGAAATTCACAAATGATTTAGGATTGCTATAGCGGTTCTCAAAAAAGTGAGGTATGCCCACGGAGGCCTATGCCCAGTCGTACCTCATCTTTCTGAGAAAGGCTATATATATCTTCGGGTGACATTTGGCAATTTTTTGGAGCATCCGTTTTAGGAAAAATACCCCACAATCATGGGGATGCTCGCAATTTTTCATTGGTGTTGTGAGATTATTTCAAGTGCAAGAATTTGTCTAATGCACTGACTGCAACTGGCGGCCAGCGGCGGTTATTGGCAACCCAATCGAGGTCTTTGTAGCGGGAGTCGAGGCCGATCGCAGCTACCCAATTGCTCTCAGCTTCCCCACGCTGTCCTGCCTCCCAAAGACAGGCGCTGAGGGCGGCTCTCATGTCGGCAAATTGGGGGTATCTGCGGACGATGTTTTTCATGTTGCGAATTGCTTCTTTGGTTTGCCCGTTTTGATAAAGTGCGAGGGCGTGGTTGGCGCGGGCAAAGGCGTATTCGGGGGCTAGTTCAAAGGCTTTGCTGTAGTCGGCTATTGCTTGTTCCCATTTTCCTAAACCTGCTTCGGCGTTGCCTCGGTTGTTGTAGGCGGCTGGATCTTTGGGGTCTAATTCTAACACGTGATTGTAGTCGGCGATCGCTTCTTCCCAGCGTCCTAAACCTTCTAGGGCGGTGCCGCGGTTTAGGTAGGGATCGGGGGCGTCGGGTGCTAGTTCGATCGCTCTTTCGTAGTCGGTAATAGCTGCTTGTAGTTTGTTTTGGCTGACTCTAGAGTTGCCTCGGTTGCTCCAAGCGGCCGCTTGTGAGGGAAATTTGTCAATGATTTGAGTCCAAAAAGTTTCGGCGGCGGGAAATTTGCCTTCATTTGTAGCTTCAAAAGCTTTTTGAACGAGTTCTCCCAATTCCTGTTGAGGATCGGTGATATCTGTTGGTTGTACTTGTGCGGCAACGGGGGCGATATTTCCCAACCACACTAACCCGGTTACAATTAATACTGTAAAAAATGTCAAAAGTGAGCGAATCATTGTTGTTGGCGGTTTAAACTTTACTAAGCATATTATTAACCCAAATTGCGGGCGTTGCTTGGATAAGTTAGGGGTAATTTGGTGAAAAAACGGTTGCTGATTTTGGGGGGGACGGGGGATGCTGCGGAACTGGCGGTAAGAGCGTCTCAAATTGCTGATATAGAGGTGGTTTCTTCGCTAGCAGGACGCACTCAACAGCCTTTTACCCCAAAAACGGGTACGGTGCGAATTGGGGGGTTTGGTGGGGCGGCTGGGCTGGCTGCCTTTTTGCTCGTTAGCGGAGCCCGCCCCTACGGGGGCTACGCCAACGGAGAGGATCGCCCGATCGACTTCTTAATCGATGCTACTCATCCGTTTGCGGCTCAGATTTCTGCTAATGCTGCTGTTGCTGCTGCTGAGTGTAATGTGCCCTATTTGATGCTGGTGCGTCCTGCTTGGGAGAGGGTGGAGGGCGATCACTGGATTGATGTTGCGGGCCATTCGGAGGCTGCAAGGGCTTTATTAGGGCTGTCTCAGCGGGTGTTTCTGACGATTGGTAGGCAGGAATTGGCTGCTTTTGCTGGTTTGGATGCTATTTGGTTTTTGATGCGGGCGATCGATCCTCCGGCACTCAATTCTCCTATTCCTAATGGGAAATTGTTATTAGCAAGGGGGCCTTTTTCTTTGGAAGACGAGCGTCAATTACTATTAGAATATCAGATTGATACTATTGTTAGTAAAAACAGCGGCGGCGGTGCTACTTATGCGAAAATTGTGGCGGCTAGGGAACTGGGAATTCCGGTGGTGATGGTGCAGCGGCCGCCGATTGCGGATGTTGAGCAGGTTGCTGATGTTGCAGGGGCGATCGCTTGGTTAGTGAAGCAGTTATGAGTCAATAGGTTTTAGTTAAGCTCGATCCCCCCTAGCCCCCCTTAAAAAGGGGGGGACAAGAACTTACTCAAAGTCAACCCCTACTCCCCTTCTTAAGGGGGATTTAGGGGGATCTCCGAGGAATAAGTAGTTTTAACCCAAGCGTATTGAGTTATTAGTTATATCATGTCCGATCGATTACCCTAATACGGTAGGGGCGGGTAAACCTGCCAATATCTGCCCATAATTGACAATCACGAAAACCCGCCCTTTTAATCGCTTTAGTTTCCCTACAGCAATTTTGTCATCGCCCCGCTAAATTTGCGCTTTCACCCAAGATCGAAAGGCTTTCATGGCGACGTTTCTGCCGGCTGTTTTGCTTTGTTCTAAATATTGGGGGATGAGCTCGGTGATGGGGAAGTTGGGAAACTGGAGACTGCGATCGGACTGTATGTATTTTCCATTTTGCAATACGCTGATTTGCAGGTTGCGGCCGTTGTAGCGCCACAATTCGGGAACTCCTAATGCTTCGTAGTTGTTGAACTGAGTGCGGGAGGTGAGGTCGATTTCTATGGCTAAATCGGGAGGTGGGTCTGTTTCTAAGTCGATGCGGTTTTTGCCTCTGACTGCGGCTTCGTTTTGGATGTAGAAACAGGTATCTGGTTCTACTCCTTGAGCCATTTTTTGATTTTTGAAGGTGGTGGAACCTAGTGACCAAAATTCTCTGTCTAATTCTTCAAGGAGAATTTTTACTAAGTCCCCAATATTTTCTTTGCCAACTTCGTGTTCGGGTAGGGGAACCATGATTTCTAATGTTCCTTTGCTGTATGAAAGTCGGGATGCGCGACTTTCTCCCAATTCTGTTAGTAGGGTTTCAAACATCGGCCAGGTTATGTCTTTGAGTAATAGTTGATTTCCTGGCTGGATGATTATTTGTTTTAGTTCTAGCTGCATTTTTTGACTGTTTTAATTAGATTGGAAATATAAAATAATTTATGTTAATATATTTTAGCAATTCTACACTTATGCGGAACTGCTGTTAGAGATTAAGATTAAATTTATTGAAAGCTAGGATGGTGGTGGGCAATCATTTCCTTCACCAGTTCTCATTCCTCCTATGAGAGTTTCCACAATTACGCACTGCTTACCAGCGGTATTAGGTAGAGAATCGGGTGGATAAATTGTCACTGTAAAACCGTCAGTTAGTTGTCGTGGCGTTCTGCTTTGTATTGATGGGCTTGTGATCCAGCCTTGGTAATTAAAAGTAATTGATTTGATTGTGGAAACTCCATTAGCTTGAGCAAAAAGTTTGACCTGTCCGGGCTTTATTTCGCCTCCTGCATCCAAATTTTGTGGAGTATTAGTATTTATCGTATATGTTGGCTTAACTGGCGGATTAGCATTAGGATCGTAATTGAATTTAACTGTGACATCGCTCTTAGTTCGCTTGGCTTCGCTTTGTGCAGTTCGCAAGGTTTGGAGGACGCGATCGTTGACAGTGCGAACTCTTTGTCTGTTGATGAATCCCTGCCAGCTTGGAGCTGCGATCGAGCTAAATATACCTATGATTAACGCTATCACCAACACTTCTAGAAGGGTGAATCCTCCATCGCCTTTTCTGGATGCAGTTTTGTGGAAATTAGGGCTGGGCTTGGCAGCCGCGTTATGCAAAAGTTTTAATAATATTGGTGGTGTTTTCATGGTATTCTCCTATTGTTTATCGGCGGGCGGCGATTCAGAAATGTGTTTCAGAAATGAGCTACTTTCCTAATGAACCTAAACCTTGTACTTGCACGCTTGCTGTTGGGAAATATGCCGATTTTTTTTCATTATAATCAGCATCGGTTTGAATGCGGCGCAGGCTATTTCCTCGGATAGTAACTCTGGCTACATTTCTTTCTGTATCAACACAAGCGTAAAAGCTGTTGATCTCCTTTGTTGTTCTATCTGTTACTTTTAGAGTGTCTTCTGTAATTGGGGAGGTTGTAGCTCCAGTTTGAGTAGTGGGGTTCCCCAAAGCGGTCCTACATTCATTCCCTATTAATTTCGGCTCTTTGCCGTAGTCGAGGTAATTAACTAATACTTCACCAGACTCCCAATTAACGTTTGGTTCCGTCACATTTTCCAGGGGCTTACTGAGGTCAAAAAGTCGATTGTAAGCTGGACTGCGTTCTTGTCCTGTCTTTACAGAAGCATAATAAGGATTGGTAGCTGGACTTGCTGCTTTAGGGTCTTTCAGTCCGTCTCGAATTTGATACCGAACTATACGGGTAGGACAATTGGCTCCTGATGGTTGACACCAAATAGATGCAGGATTGTTCTCATTAATCTGGTAGTAGGCGACTAACGATAAAACATAGGCGTCATTACATGGTTTATCTGTAGTATTGCAATTAGCTGGGTTAGGAGTGTTGGCGGCTGTTGGAAGAACGGGAAGAGCCTTTGGCTGAAGCTGTCGCTTCCAAAATACGAGAATTGGAGTTCCTGCAGGATCGGTAGTAGGTGGACGCAGGCTGTTGCTGTTTTTAAGAGCAGTAATTCCATCGTTATCGTAAATATAAATAGCTTGGCTCAAATCTTGGGCGATGAAATCAACGGCGGCCTGAAGGTCTTGCTCGGTATTTGACTTGACTTGTTCCCTCCTGTCGGTATTCAGCATATCGACTACAAAACCGAGCATCGGCGTAATGATTAAAAACGCCATAATTGCTCCGACTAATAGCTCAACCAGAGTCATGCCCTTGTCTGTTTGAGCTCTCTTGGATCTGTTTTTCTGGTGCTGACTTTTGAGAAGCAACCTGAGTAAATTTTTCATTTTGACTGTTTCCTTTGTCAAAGGGGGGAGCGATTTTAAATTGAATAACGGCGACTTTGATTATTAGTTATTACAGCCCTTGGTACGATCGCACAACGATTGATAGGCGGAGGTACCTCCTCGTGTAGTAGGGGGAATTTGTGTGTTCATTACCACCAAAGGTGCTTTAGGGTTGCCAAGAGCGGAATTAGCCACGGATTGCTGTTGGGTTGTCATCGTACCTCCGGTAAACCCATCCGCCCGGTAAACCCGCACAGTAAGTTCGTAGCCTGTTGTTGTCGGATCGGCCGGATTAGCTCGATTTCGCCAAGTACCTTGAACAAAAAACTCTTTGCTGCCAGCACAACCTGCCTTTTCATCCAAGTTAACGCAGTACAAATTATTCTGAGGGTTTGTAGAAGCAGGAGGAGGAGCAACAGCAGGAGCCACAGACGTATCTTGGATAGGAAAACCAGGGTTTGTCGGATTGTTCGGCTTGAGCGCCCCCGTCCTGAGAGCGTCAATGTAAGATCTCGCCGCCTGTGTGGCCAGTTCCACCCGCCGCGCTTGTACGCGAGTCGCTACTGAGTAAGCCATCACCGGGGCGATAGCAATCATCAGCACCGAAACTACAATCATCGCTACCAATGACTCGATAATCGTGTAGCCACCATCTCGTGACTGGGATAAATTTTGGTGTTGTTTTTGCTTAGTCATAAATAGGACTCCAGTAATTGCACGGCGGAAAGTTAGAGGCTTAAGTCGGGCATTGATTTCGATCGGCAGTTGTGAGGGTTTCGGTCGCTGGCTTGCTAGTCTGGTCTGTAACTCCGCACATCAAAGTTTTTACCCAATCGTCATTGCGAGGTACTTCGCGGAAATACTCCGTCGGCTCAGTCTTGGGAGGAGTAGTGAACTTTTGGGTAAATAAGTCAGGTGGCTGAGATAGCAAGCCCACGTCATAACCCCAGTTCCGGGTGGGCGGGGTGAAGTATGGAATTCTAGCTGGGCCGTTCGTCGTGTTGTATGTAATTAGTGCCTGACTGTCAGTAAAAGGAGTAGGCGCTGTAGTAGGAGTGGCGGATAGGGAGAACAGAGTGGCGAGCTGATCGACTGCATTTGTCGGATAGCCATCAGGCAAAATTGGCTGATAGGGTGCGGTACTAAAAGCGCTGCGGTTTTGCTGAATGAAAGACCCTTGGACGTTATTAGAAACCTCAGTTATTGAAGTTCTTGGTCCGGTGCGCCACATTTCCAAGAATCGGGGCAAGTTTTGCAAACCGCCGTTAAAGTCACCCGAGGCAGTGTCTAGCGCCCTCGAAGGAGTGTCGCCCGCTCCAACAATCAGATTGAATGTAGTCTCTACAGCCTGGGGTATCCACCCTGTTTCCTGTACGGTTTTAGTACCTCGTGGGGGGTATGATGGGCCTGAGCCTGTTACTTCTGTTACACCCATGAGCTGCGGAACTGGTACTAATAGCGGCTGCGACCCGTTGTAGGTGTACCTTGCTGGCGGTACTGTTACTGCTGGTAATGTTACAGTGCTTGCTGCGGCGAGAGTTGGTAGAGGTACTTTGCTGCCGTCTGTAGTGCCGGCAGCAGTAGTGTTGGTGTTTACCCGATACGGAAGATTGGTAGCATTGTAAACCACATTACCCGCGCTATTCACTGCAGCAAACCACAGAGCGTTATTTCCTCTTACACGGCCGACTACACCAGGTGTAATAGTTCCTGTGCCTGCACTAATCCCCAAAGGCTTTGGAGTGAGGGGGGTTACTAAGTCATTAGCGGTGCCTCTCTCAAAAGCCACGCGACGGGGGAATCGCTGCAATGCTGGAATCGGAGGATCGACGGTCGAGCCAGCTTGAAAAGGAGAAGTAGTAGGGTTAGCAGGGTCAGGAGACGTATAAGTCGTCGTACCCGCATCAATTAGAGTTTTTGCCGTCCGTTCTGCTCCTGGTGTCAGATCCACAAACCAGTCGGCATCCCTACACTCAGAAACCGGCAGTTTTGGACAAACTTCCATTACATACTCTGGGAAAGGCCCCCGCCGCTGGACGGGGGTGACAAAGTTGTTGAAGTAGGAACTCCATAGCCGGGGCAGGGGAGCTGCAGCCGCGTAGGTAGCGTCTGTCACCGTTACACCGCTAGCACCTGTGGTACCTCGTAAAGTGAGGTTGTCTGAAAACGCACCGCTGGACAGTCCATTAGTAACAAAGTTGTTGTTGAAAAATCCTTGCTGTCTCCGGGGTAATACAGCAGCAGCGCCCGCATTGTTTCTCAGGTCAAAATCTCCCTCGTTGCGGAAGCCAAAACGGTAATTTTGCGATAGAAGGTGGACTGCATCTGCCAGCACAGTTGCCGGTCTCCAAAAGTCGCCGTCCGTACACTTCGGGAGCCTCGGATCGCCCGCACGACAGGCAAAGTTGTCGTTTAGTTTAGCGCGAGCGTAAAAATTTCCCCAATTTGGTTGCGTCAGAGGAACATCAAACTCTTCCACTTTGACCAAAGTGGGTGTACCACCGGCAGGAGGAGTCGGGATGGTGCCGTGAAGGTTAAAGACTCCTTTGATGTAAACCGGCACATTCGATACCAAAATCAGCCCTTTTTCTCTGACTATATCGTTTATGCTCGTTGGTCTTGTGGGGGTGTCGGCACCGCGAAATAGCTTCTGACCATTAATCAGGACTATGCCGTTAGGCTTGCGCGTTGGATCTAGCAGGCTGTCTGTAGGACTTTTTCTTTTGCTGCTGTCAGGATCTTCTCTATTGCTGCGATCGGGCAATGCGTCGTCCCGGGTAGCATAAATAATCCCGCTGTTCGGCAACAACCACTCGGTCGTACTACCTTTGGGTCTGTTGCCGCGCAAGACGTTGATATTTAGCTGAGTGGCACGAATTTCTAGAGGTTCTCGTTCTTCTAGAGATTGATTGTAATTGCCTGTTAATTTTGCTGCTGCGCTAGTACCCACTGGACTGCTGAGGGTAAAGGCTTCGTTGACGATGGTACTCGGGTCGTCCCGATCGACCGCCTTGACTTCTCTGCCATTAATAAATGCTACTTCTTGAATTGCTCCGTGAGGAATCAGTGAAAGATCGGGAGTGCCGATCGTGCCGTCAAGTATTTTTAGGGCACAATTCGTTGAATCAATAGCAGCTTTTTGTGCCAAAGTGCGACTGGCTTCGGGCACTTGGAGAGCCGATCTCAAAGGCCCGTTGGCAAACCGACCGTCGGGGAATACTAAGTTGGCTTGATTATCCAAAACTGCATTGCCACCACTCAGCAAGCCGTTAGCCCCTATAGTGGAAACACCCGGTCTGGCTGTTGCAGGGAATTTGTAGGTGATGCCGTTGTTAGAGCCGATAAATGCCGGCCGTGATCCCAATCCAGCCTGGCCGCTGACATCGAAGCTGGCATTATTGGTTAGGCTTCCCGTTGTGATGTTTTTTGCTGTGGAAGCGTTGCTGGGGTCGTAGTAGCTGCTGACGCAGGCATAGGGTTCTTGCGTTGGTTGGGTTCCTGCTAGTGGGTCGTAGCCGCTGTGTTCGTAGTGATACACTGCTGTTGCCCGCATCCGCAAGTCGCCTTTGGCATATTTGCGAGCGGTAGTAGCCTGCTCAACAATACCTGGAAGTAGAGTAGTAGATGCGACTGTTGCATCTAGACCCGTACCATCGGCTGCTGCTCCTGTTGGCCAATCTTCCCAATCCCCAGCCACGTTGTCGTATACCTTAGAACCCGGACCCAGCGGTGACATTGGCATGGAGTCCGGCCAGACGACAGGGTAGTTCTCTGTGGCTGCTGTTGCTGGGTCGTCGTAAGTAGCGGGAGCTGTTACCAATCTGCCAGCAGCATCGATCCACTTAGGCGGCGGTAGGAAAGAATTAGTGCGATCATAAACTCCTGCACTGGTGATCACGCGCAAACCGCCAGTGCCATCGACTGCTGTTTTAGGTATTTGGGCTGCTGATGCTTCCCAGAAACCGTCTTTGAAAGGATTTGCGGGGTCATATTTTTCGCCTAAACCGTTGCCACGGTCTGTCGCCCCCACGTCAGCAAGTTTGGTGACTTGTGTTGTGCGGGTGCGTTTTACGGTAGTATCATCTTTCCATGTGGTTGCGCCGTCAACTTCTTGTGTGTCATTGCTGCCTAGAAACTTGCTCCCGTCCCACCGCAGTGCTGGCAAGTTGTTGCCGATAGCGACTCGATTGCCCAATTCTGGTTCGCTGTCAGTGGGTTGTACGTTTGCAGGGTTGTTGGCTGGTGGCAGATTGGGTTCCAGAGTAAGTCCCGTCGGTCCGGCTGCAGCACCTACCGTCGCAGTTCCGGCGGTAGGAAGGCTCCAGGCATCTATGGGTCTGAGACTGTCCCCACTGCCTTGAAGGTAAGAACCCCCAGACACTACTCCTCCGTCACTTCCGAGGGGTGCTTCTGCAAAAGTAACTTTCCGCAGCCGATCTTTAAAATAGGATTCTAAGGCATCTTTGCGCTGCAGGTTGGTAGGAGACAACTGCGCTCGTTGAACGGATACTGGGTCGGTTGTGGGAGCGGCTAGCATTTGAGCGTTTACTAGCGCATTTAACCGCTTGGAATAAGCGTCGCTGTTGTAAATTACCTGAAGGCTCTTTTCTTTTACAGATTGAGTTGCGGTTGCAATTGCTGGCGGGCTTACATTTGGTTCGGAGTCGCTAGTTTTTTTGAAAAGATGTACATCTATGGGATTTATTTGTGAACTGGTGCTAGTGTTCCCCGCCCATCCATTAACAACATTGCCTCCAACAACTATTTTGCTATTTTCTTGCTCGTAAAAACAAGATTTCTTACTGCTGACTTGATATAGTCGTGTCCTATCTTTCCCATTTAAGTTGGTAACTAACAAATTACTATTTGTGAATACCCGCCCGTTGAGATTGAACTCAGGCCCGGGCGATATGTCCAAGTCGTCTTCATATACAACCGCGTTGTTGCTGAGGGGAATGAGACTTTGGTCTTGCTGGTATTCCAGAGCGGATATGCTGGTAGTTCCTGTGAATTCTTTATATCGCCCTAATGCTATTTCTTTAGGGGTAAGATTAAGACGATCTTCCTTTTTAAAGGGTACATTAACCGTGTAAACAAAGAAACTTTTTTTAAGTTTGCCATCTATTCTGTACCAGCCAGATTCACCTACCAAACTAGCGCTATTACCTGCAGCCGCCTCGCATCCTTCTTTCAATACCCCAAGCGACATTGGTGGCGTTCTTGCTTCCAGCGGTTTTCTTTCCCTCGTGAAGTCGCCTGCATTAGCACCTCCTCTTATCCGTGGGGGGCTGCGAAAGAATATGCCGTAGAGGGTAAAAGTGTCAAATTCACCATCGTTATTTGTATCGACGGGATATCTCCAAGCAGTGTTTATAGATTCATTTGTTTCGAGATTAAAACCTGGCTCGGTAACTTTAAGGTCGGGAGATATGGCTGGAGCAGAGTCTAGGTTAGCTTTAAGTTTTAGGCGCACCTCGTCCCCAAAGCTATATAAATCTGGGTTTGTAGAAGTTGAGGCGGCTGGGTAAGATGACATCGCCAGGTACAATTGTTGATCGGAGGGAGTACCCGTCACAGGCCGGCCTTCACCCAGCACATATTCAATTTTCGCTTTCGCCCGATCGAGCGCGGGAGTCGCGGCCGCCAGCACCTGCTGGTTCACGCGCACGTTACGCGCCGTATTCGCCCGATCAAACGATCGCAGCGTAATCGCCACAGTCAACAAAATCACTACCAGCAACACCATCGTCACCGTCGGCAGCACAAACCCCGCCATCGGTAGTTTAGCCCTGCGGCCCATAGCCATCAGCGCTTGCAGCATTGCTCTCATCAGCCGCTTCGCACCGGATCTGGTAACACCAGCAATCCGCCGTAGCAGGGACACGATAACTTTGGATAATTTGCTCTTAAACATTGACGCCTTCCTGAATAATTTCAGAGATGGTATTGCTGGTAGTTACTGCACGACAGTACAATCCCATCTTTATTGTTCCCATTTTTTGCAACTTGCATATCAGCCTCTTGCACAAATTTAAATCTGTACTTTGGCTGAAAAATAAAACCCACAAACCCCCAAGCAAAACCACCGCCGATCATATATTTTTCAGCGAAAGATTTGCCCCGCACCAATTAGATATTCCTAACTCCACTCTAATCTAGTTAAATTGAAATGTCAGCGGTCAGAGCCAGAGTGAATTCGATCGCCCAAAAACAGCGATCGTATCTGATGTATTTCCCAGCCCTTGTCTGACCGACTTTGTTGATGTGTTCGCCTTGCTAGCGCTTTCAACCACCGGAATCTACAATCACGATCTGCCCATCGAGTAGTTATGCCTGTCAGCGCGATCGAATCTAAATTGGGCGATCGAATTGCCGTAATGCCCCCAAGTGCGATCGAATTGCCGTAATGCCCCCAAGTGCGATCAAATTTTCGTAATGCCCCCAAGTGCGATCGAATTTTCGTAATGCGCCCAAGTGCGATCGAATTGCCGTAATGCGCCCAAGTGCGATCGAATTTTCGTAATGCCCCCAAGTGCGATCGAATTACCGTCATGCCCCCAAGTGCGATCGAATTTTCGTAATGCGCCCAAGTGCGATCGAATTGCCGTAATGCGCCCCAGCCCGCCGGGGGTTAAAAACCCCCGTCTCATAGCTAAAGTCCTCTAAACAGGACTAATCAAATATTAAGATATTAGATAAGCTGTTGTGCATTTAAATAGAATGTCAAAAAATAATCTAAGTCTTGTGGGGAGTAGGGGGTTGGGCGTCTCGCCCGCCCTGAATATGCAATTTAAATGCGTGACAGCTTATAGCCTTTCTCAGTAATACCAATTTTTTATGAGGTTGCATAGAATCCGATCCCCCAGCCCCCCTTAATAAGGGGAGTAGGGGGTGGGACAAGATTCTTCTCAAAGTCAACCCCTACTCCCCAACAATCAGGGGGAGTAGGGGGTATGCGAGGGGGAGCGAGATATGTGCAACTTCACATTAAATTGGTATAACATGAGGTGCACGCTTGATAAGCGGGCATAGGCCTCCGTGGGCATACCTCACCAAGATTGAGAACTGCTATATATAAATACATATTCAGTCCTTTTCAAAGGACTTGTGCTATGAGACGGGGGTTTTAACCCCCGGCGGACAATCGGTACAAATGCCAAATCCGAAACACTGTCAGTACAACTGCAAAATATAAAACCTACAACCCATGAAACAAACTCCCAAACCCCCAGACTTCATCATTATCGGCGCCCAAAAAGGCGGCACAACATCGCTTTATTCCTATCTCACCGAACATCCCCAAATCGCCCATGCCACCCAAAAAGAAGTACATTATTTTGACTTAAACTTCGACAAAAGCCCAGACTGGTACTATGCCCAATTTCCCCTGCCCAAACACAGCCCCAAAAGAATCACCGGAGAAGCCAGTCCTTACTACATATTTCACCCCCACGTTCCCCAGCGAATTCATGATTTATGTCCCAAAGTTAAAATCATCGCCCTGCTGAGAAACCCAGTCGATCGCGCTATTTCCCACTACTATCATTATATCAGAATAAAATACGAAACACTCTCATTAGAAGATGCGATCGCCGCCGAGTCCGAAAGACTCAAAGGCGAAATGGAAAAACTCCTAGCCAACCCCAAATACTATAGTTACGAACACCAACACCACAGCTATCTAAACCGTGGGATTTACGCCGATCAACTCCCAGCCTGGATGAAACTTTTTCCCAAATCACAAATCTCCATCATCAAAAGCGAAGACTTGTATAGCAACCCAGCAAAAATCCTCAACACCGTCCTCGAATTTTTAGACTTACCCCCCCACCAACTAAAAACCTACGGAAAGCTCAACTCCAGCGAATATCCCCCCATCAGCGAGACAGTATACGACCAATTGAGAGCATATTTTCGATCGCACAACCAAAGACTAGCCGAATTGTGCGATCGAGACTTCGGCTGGGATTAACATCATATTAGGGAAACCGCAAGGCCCATTGGTTTCAACTTAAGGTAAAACCCATAGTCCGTCAGGGGTTGAAACCCCTGCCTCAAAGCGAAAGTCCTCGCTATGAGGACTAATACCATTTTTTTAAAGTTATGCAAGACTTATGTCAAAACTTAAAGACATAATTATCAATGTCTGGCGGTATTTTATCTCTATCACATCTTTAGAAAAATGGTATAAGTTGTTGCGGCATTTAAATTGTCTGTTAAAAAACAATCAAACAATGAGTGGGGTGGGCGTCCCACCCGCCTCGAATATGCGATTTAAATGTGCGACAGCTTAATCAGTTTAAAAATCTTCTTCTGAGTCCTCATAGCGAGGACTTTCGCTATTAGACAGGGAATTCATTCCCTGGCGGACTCGGGGACTGGGAGATAGTCGGCTTAAGTTGATGACACCAATGGGCAATGCCGTTTCGCTACATTTTGCAAAAAAATGCTTGACATTCCTACCAGTCTGTGCTAGCTTGTGCAATAGTATTGTGTTTAATCCACAAATCGCAGCACTTCAGCTATGTTCACAGCCAAGTTCACAGCCAACAGCTATTTTTATTTTTGGTACAGCCAAGTTCGCCCGGAGTGAATTTGCAATTCACTGTGAACATCCGGGCGAACCGCAGATTAACACCTGCGGTTTTGTTTTTTCTACTTTTTTCCCCAACAACCAATCGAGTACAAGCGAAAACAGCAATGACATTATTCAGTAACTGGTACAACAGCTTTTATTTTTGGCCCAACCAAAGTTCTGGGTAAATTGTCGCGCTGTCTTTTCGCACCAACCCGGAACTCCTAAAAGTTCCGGGTTTTTTGTTGTCAACCACCCACTTAAATTTCCAGGAAAATACCCTCATGTTAGAAGCCAAACTCGTAACTAAATCTCATCCCGAACACCAGACAATTGTCAAACTCTCAGAAACAGTCTCAGTCGGCGGCCAAGAATTATTAATCATCGGCGGCCCCTGTACCGTCGAAAGTTCCGCACAAATGGAAACCGTCGCCCGCCAACTCTCCGCCGCCTCCGTACAAGCTTTGCGAGGCGGAGTCTACAAACCCCGCACATCTCCCTATGCTTTCCAAGGCATGGGAATTGAGGGACTCGAAATTTTAGCCGATGTCAGCCGGCGTTACGGTTTACCCGTAGTGACAGAGGTAATGTCGATCGCCCAAATCGAGCCAGTTGTCACCTATGCTGATATGCTGCAAGTAGGCAGTCGGAATATGCAAAACTTCGAGTTACTAAAGGCGATCGGTCAAGCCGGAAAACCAGTCCTGCTAAAACGCGGCTTATCAGCCACAATCGAAGAATTTGTGATGGCCGCCGAATACATTCTCAGTCACGGAAATCCTCATGTAGTTCTGTGCGAAAGAGGCATCCGCAGCTTCGACAATTACACCCGGAATGTATTAGATTTAGGTGCAGTCGTAGCACTGAAACAGTTAACTCATTTGCCAGTAATTGTAGACCCTTCTCACGCCGTCGGCAAGCGAGAATTAGTCGCACCACTAGCCAAAGCAGCGGTTGCTTGCGGTGCAGAC
This sequence comes from Microcoleus sp. BR0-C5, assembly GCF_036705045.1. Taxonomy (NCBI): domain Bacteria; kingdom Bacillati; phylum Cyanobacteriota; class Cyanophyceae; order Oscillatoriales; family Microcoleaceae; genus Microcoleus; species Microcoleus sp. BR0-C5. The sequence continues at coordinate 27,315 of NZ_JAUBTR010000038.1, read as the reverse complement.
GGATTAATTATTGAGTGTCACCCGCAACCCGAAAAATCGGTTTCTGACGCGCGGCAAGCTCTTTCTTTACCAGATATGGTTGATTTAGTTGCGAGTTTGCGCCCTGTGGCCGCCGCCGTTGGTCGCTGCATACCCGATATTAATGTGCATTCACAGGTATTAAGTTTGAAGTGATATTAGTGGGAAATAATCTATAACTTTTAACGTCAAACTCTACAGTCGGTTTTAACCGATATCTTGCACCATTCTCAGCAACAGGCTTTTCGGCCTGTTCCACAAGAAAATTTATCTTTTGTGGAACAGGCGTCAGCAACAGGCTTTTCGGCCTGTTCCACAAGAAAATTTATCTTTTGTGGAACAGGCCGAAAAGCCTGTTCATAAAAGGTTAATTGATATTGCTGCAACATATCAGTTTTAACCGAATTGAGCTTTGAGGCAGGGGTTTAAACCCCTGCCGAAATCGGCGAAAGCGCGTGTTTCACGAATTTAGATTAAAATAAAAAATAATACTGTCATCTACGAAAATTTGCTTAATTATGGCAATACTACTTAACGTTCCCTCGATCGTCTGCTCCGGCTGCGCTGATACAATTACCAAAGCCATCAAAACTGTTGACTCCGAAGCTACTGTCAATGTGGATGTCGCAGCTAAGACTGTTACGGTTGAGGCTCAAGCTTCTGAAGAGTCAATTACACAGGCGGTTGTTGCTACGGGCCACACCGTCGAAGATTAATATCTAGTTAGGTGGGGGCGGGTTTACGAGATTATTGGTCTTAGGCCCAAATTATTGGTAAAAGCCGCCCCTACAGAATTTTAAATCCATTATCAATGCCCAATGCCCAATGCTCAAAAGCTTAATCTGCTTCGTCTAAGTGTTCGGCGACGGCTTGGTAAAGTTCCAAAACGTGGCGATCGAGTAAACTATAAAAAACTTGTCTCCCAACCTTGCGGTAACTGACCAACCGCATAGCCCGCAATGCCCGCAACTGGTGCGATACTGCTGACTCGCTCATACTCAACGCCGCAGCCAAGTCACACACGCACAGTTCTTGTTTTGCCAAAACCGACAGTAGCCGCAGGCGATTCGCATCTCCCAACAGACTGAAAAACTCAGCCATCCGCTGCGCTTTTGCGGTGTTGAGAACTTGTGTTTGGATGTCGCCGGCCCGCAAACGGTCAACTAAGTGCGGTCGATCGCACGTTGGTGTATCGTTTTGTGCGGGAGGCTGACTTATCGCTCCATTAACAGCAGAGTTGGGTGACATCTTTTCCCGGCTAGTTTTAATTCTCATTTTCATTTTAGTGCGATCGGCAAACCTTTTGTAACAAAACTTTTACATTCCCTTGACTTATATCTGAATATGTGTTCATATATAAGTATAGACAAACAACCCCACCAGGAGAAGCTCAAATGACTACCGCCACCCAAACAAAATGTGCCTGTCCTTCATGTTCGTGCGTTGTCAGCCCCAGCGAAGCCATTGAAAAAGACGGCAAAACATACTGTTCCAGTGCTTGCGCTGACGGGCACCCCAACGGCCAAGGCTGTGGCCACACAGGCTGCGAGTGCCACAAATAAATATTCGGCTTCAGAAAAGGTTAATCACCAACTGCCAAATATATCTTAAGGGAGATGCGAAGCGCGCATTTCCCATTTTTTGTGCTTTTAGGTTAAAGAAAAGTTAAAATAAAGCTAACTTAAGGTTAAGACTGCATTAATAGACTAAATACAGAGCGAAAAAGCACAATTGCTACTTACGCAATACAATAGAAGCAAGTTAGCGCCGCGATACTGAATACAAATAGTGCTATTAACAGCAGAGACCGAACCAAAAGTTGAATACCAAAAGTTAAATTAGGAGGGGGCAATGAAAGAGCGGGAAGATTTTTTACATCCTCGCAATCGCTACTACGGTGATTTCACGCCAGAAAACTTGGCGTTTAATGCCAACTTGCAGGAGTTTGCTCAAAAAATAACTTATATTTGCTCGCTGGAAACAGGGGGGAAAATTAGTGCTGAGAAAGCCTATAAAGATATTAAAATGCTTTGGAAAGACCTAAAATCCTCTAAGAAGCAATTGGGAATTGGCCAAAAACCCCCCAGTACCGAGGAGCAAAATTCACCTTAAAATCATCGCCGCAAACGCAGCGTTTGCAATCGAAAACCCCTGCGATTGCAAGCGTGGCCTTTTGCTGCGTACCCAGCAAATGTAAGGTGCTTGCTAGTAGGCGAACTTTAGAAAGTCTATGGTTTGGGATTTGGTGCAGTTTCTACTGCAAAAGAAGTACAATTGCCACCGAGGCCAGAAATAATCGCGCAAGTATTAGTTTTCAGCATTCCGTGATAAGTATCAGCACCGGTGCCGGGGCCGCCCAACTCGTCGCTGTAAAGTTCCTTGTCCCAAATTTTGACATTTGCCTCCCTCGCCACAGTCTCCATCAACTTCGGATTAGTTGTAGTTTCGGCAAAAATGGTCGGCACTCCTGCGGTCTTAATTTCTGAGGATAATTCGGCAATTCTTGCTGCGGTGGGCTGTTCCTCTGTCGTCACACCCTGCAAAGCTCCAGCCATCTCCAAACCGTAAGCATCGGCATAGTAACTCAGAGCATCGTGAGTCGTTACTAACTTGCGTTTTTGGGCTGGAATAGTCGCAATTTGAGCTTTGATCCAAGTATCTACTTTTTGCAACTCATCTGTTAAGCTGGCTGCATTTTTTGTATAAAGTTGAGCATTGGTGGGAGAAACTTTGATCAATTCATCCCGAATTGTTTCTACCATACGGATGCCATTTTGAGGGTTATGCCAAACGTGAGGGTCAGGGACTTTTTCGCCTTCTGCATGAGATTGGTTTTCCGCTTTCTCTTCGCCGTGTTCGTGCTCGTGTTCGCCCATCAGCGGTTTGGGAACTGCGAGTTCGTGTACGGCGATTTTGGGTGCGGAGTTGGTACTAGATTGAATTAACTTAATGATGCTTGGTTCGTGGTTGTAGCCGCCGTATAAAATCAGATTTGCTGTTTCAATCGCTTTGCGGTCTTCCGGCTTAGTTTGATAGGCGTGGGGGTCGTCTCCCGGCTTGATTAGACAGGTGGTGTCGATCGAACTTTGAGCGATTTCTTTAGTTATGTTGCAGATAACGCCAGTCGTGGCGACGACTTTGGGCAAGTTGGCGGCCCGACTGGCTTGAGTTTGAGTTGCGGCGGGACTCTCTGGCGCCCGATTGGTTGCGTTCTGCCCTCCACTGCACCCAACCAGCCCGCAGCCAATTGCCAAAACAGTGGCACCGCAAAATCTGCGGGTTTTTCCAGGCAAGTTCTTTAACATTTTCACCTTTGGAACGATAATCATTATTGCTTTTTCGAGTTATCCTATTGTAGTAGCTACGAACAAGAATCGTTCTCAAAATCTCTAATTATGCTAGAAGTGCAAGACTTGGCTGTCAATTATCGCGGAATTGCGGCCCTCAACAGCGTGAATTTCCAGTTAGATCCCGGACAATTAACCGGTGTGTTCGGCCCCAACGGCGCGGGGAAAAGCACGATGGTGAAAGCGATGCTGGGATTGATCCCGGCCTGTCGGGGTTTGGTGAAATATCAGGGGCGGCTGCTGAAGGAACAGTTGTCGCGGGTGGCTTATGTGCCGCAGCGATCGCAAATTGACTGGGATTATCCGATTACTGTCTGGAATGCGGTAATGATGGCGCGAACCGTCCAGACTGGTTGGTTTCGCAGCCCCTCGAAGCAGTCCCAAGAATTGGTCAAAGCTGCTTTGCTACGGGTGGGAATGTGGGATTTGCGCGATCGGCAAATTGGCGAACTGTCTGGCGGACAGCAGCAGCGGATTTTTTTAGCAAGGTCGATCGCCCAACAAGCCGATTTATTCTTCTTCGACGAACCTTTTAACGCGATCGACAAAGCAACCGAAGAAATTATTTTTGATATTTTTGCCGAACTAAAAGCAGAAAATAAAACATTGCTAGTAATCAGCCACGATTTAGGCGAAACTTTAAAACAGTACGATAATTTATTATTGCTCAACAAGCAGTTAATTGCGACTGGTTCCTGCCGGGAAGTTCTCACCGCCGCGAATATTCAAAAAGCCTATGGATACGATTTAAGTTTAGTTTCAGCGTAAGCAAAAAAAGATTTATCTTTAAAATTGATAGTGGCACGGGCGTCCCGCCTGTGCAATTGATAGTGGCACGGGCGTCCCGCCTGTGCAGTTGATTGTGGCACAGGCGTCCCGCCTGTGAAGTGGATTGTGGCACAGGCGTCCCGCCTGTGAAGTGGATTGTGGCACAGGCATCCTACCTGTGCAATTGATTGTGGCACAGGCATCCTACCTGTGCAATTGATTGTGCCACGGGCGTCCCGCCTGTGCAATTGATTGTGCCACAGGCATCCTACCTGTGCAATTGATTGTGCCACGGGCGTCCCGCCTGTGCAATTGATTGTGCCACGGGCGTCCTACCTGTGCAATTGATTGTGCCACGGGCGTCCCGCCTGTGCAATTGATTGTAGTTAAAAAAATCCTATTATTGACCTAATTCAATGTTAAACCTACTAATTGAGCCACTACAATTCGAGTTCATGCGAAATGCGATCGCCGTCGGCGTTTTGCTAGGAATTCTCTGCGCCGTTGTTGGTTCCTATTTAATTGTACAGCAAATGGGGATGATGGTTGACATGATTGCCCATTCAGTATTAGCAGGATTGCCAGTGGCTTTTTCTTTAGGTTTCAATATTTCGATCGGCGCGTTTATATCGGGAATTATCAGCGCGGTAATAATGACCTGGATACAATCGCAATCGCGCCTGAAAATTGATGCAGTTATGGCCTTAATTTTGTCTACATTTTTAGCAATTAGCATCACGCTGATTAGCCTATTGCGGACAACCAAATTAGATTTAGACGGTTTTTTGTTTGGGAATATCTTATCAGTTGCACCTGCTGACGTGCAGCAGACTTTTGTGATAACTTTGATAATTTTGGCGACGGTTAAAATCTTTTACAAAGAACTGCTATTCTATACTTTTGACCCCCTGGGGGCGCAAGCGTGCGGTTTGCCTGTAAACTGGATTTATTTGGGGATGATTTCGGCGATTACGCTGACGATTGTTGCGAGTTTGCAAACTGTAGGGGCGCTGTTAGTAATTTCGCTATTAATCGGGCCGGGAATAACGGCGTATTTGTTGGTAAAAGAGCTACATTTAATGATGGGATTGGGAGCAATTCTTGGGATGACAGCTAGCGTGAGTGGTATGTATCTCAGCTATTATTTGAATATGCCATCGGGTGCGGCAATTGTGTTGGTTGTTTTTGGGTTATTTTTAGTAGCTTTGCTGTTCAGTCCCAGTCAAGGGATTTTGACACGAAAGAGAGGATAACAGTCCTGGACGCACTCTATCTGTTGTGCGTTTTTTACGCTTAGTTACGCAAAAATTTTCCCTACAAGGGCTACATATAAAGGTGCTGCGTCCAGGACTGGCTTACTTACTTAGCTTGACAATAAGCTTCGTAAACGCCGTCAAGCAATAAGTTGATAGCAAAAGTTGCTTTCTCAGTTGCTAACAGCGCTTCCTGTTTTGCTTCTTCAGTTTGGCAAAGTTCTAACAGCGCTTCGCGGGTAGCTTCCGAGTGGAACTCGTCGGCTTTTTCGTGAACTTTAAAGAAAGACAAAGCAGATTCGGAATCGATGCCGTAAAATTCCTTCAAGCCAGCGATTTTAGTTGTAGAAACTTCGGGGATTTGCGCTTCGTAAGCGTAAAGGGCGGCTAAACCTGTGACGGGCGATTCGCTGCGCGCTAAGTCTTTGAGAATGCGAACGGATTCGCTGGTTTTTTCTAAGTGTTCGTGATCGATAACGGCTTTTCTGTCTAAACCCAAACCTTCGGCAAAGCGCAGCCACAGTTCAGGGTGATTAGCAGCGCCTCTCTCTTCTTCTATCAGGTTTTCGAGGAGCATTTGACGAATTTTGATGTCGTCACAGGCGGCGTGCGTAGCGCTGACGTAGGTGGGGAAGTTGTGGACTTGCAGATAATATTCTTTGGCGTACTCTTGCAGCATTGCGAGGTCGAGTTTACCTTCGTTCCACATTTGGTAGAACGGGTGTTTCAGCAAGTGGTTTTGGTCGAGAATCGTGTTGAGTTGTTCGATAAATTGCTGTTGGGTCATAATTGTCGATCGCCTTTGAGGATAGTGCAGCCACTAAAATGTTATTGTAATTTAGCATTTTGTCAAGACCAAGTTTTTAATTTTTATCTTTTGGTCAAACTGGTGCATCGCCCATTACGCCAACTTAGCGCCGCCCGAAGCCTTTGCCACGCATAGACTTTGACCAAACCAGCACTTCGCCGCCACTACCGCCGGCTGCGAGAAACCGACCTTCGGGATGCCATGCGAGACAGGAAAAACCGCCCTCTGCACCTTCTAGAATTTGCAGCAATTGTTCTGCTTCGTACCACAAACAAACTTGACCGTCTGCGGCTGCAGAAGCTAATAAAAATGTGGTAGGTTCAAAGGCGATCGCACTTACCACATTTTCATGCACCTCTAACGCCCAAGAAGCCCAACCGACACTTTCATCAGCGTCTCTTTCCCAGACGGAAATGCCTTGAGAGCTCGAAGCAGCTAACAAAGGTGCACCCAAAGAATTAGTTTTACTCGACCAAGCTAACTCCCGAACTTTCCCAGGGAAACCCTGCATTACCCAGGGTTCAAAATTGCCCCATTCATTAACAATGAGAGTATTGTCCATATTGCCACAAGCTAAATATTCCCCTTGTGGCGACCAAGCAATTGCACCTGTTGCAGAGGGTACTGATAAAATTTCCGGGTCTTCGTCCCAGTCTTCGCCATGCCAAACTTTGACACCTTGATAGCCGCTAACTGCCAGATATTGAACCATAGGATGCCATGCTAAATCGAGGATAGATGATGACTCGAAATTCAGCGTTACTTCAACAACATTATCCTCAGCATTCCAGACTTGAACGTAGCGGCCCATACTGAAAGCTAACTGGTTGCAGTTGGGACTCCAAGCTAACTTATCAACCCAGACGCGCTGGTTATTCAAATCAGCAATTAATTCCCCAGAATTAACGCGCCAAATTCCCACTTTTCCATCTTGTCCGCCCGCAGCTAGGAATTGACTGTCGCGGGAAAAAGACAAGCAATCGGCTGATTTACCCGTAGCAGTTTGTAGCGGTTGCAAGCACAATTCATTCATTTCCCCTACTTTCGCCAGCATCACTTCGCCCGCAGCGGAACAGACTGCTAAAGTTGTGCCATCCGGCGACCAAGTAATAGCAGTTACGTAGTCAGACAGCATTTCTTTAGCGTGAAATTGCAGGTTTAGTTCACTTTTATTTGTCTTTTTGTTACCCATATTTATTGAATCAGAGATGTTGCACTATTCTTAAGAACGGGCAAGATGCCCGTTCCACAAAAGATGAATTTTCATCTTGT